>JAIQFD010000001.1:600000-829867 GCA_020073495.1 Terriglobia bacterium | reverse complement strand
GCCCCTTGTGCTTGCATTAGAGGGCAGTTGACACGGACTTCGTGTAACACTAGAATCGTGTCATGAGAAACCGCCTGCGCAATATCACGATCACGCTGGAGGAGAGTGTCGCTCGATGGGCGCGTCTGGAAGCGGCGAAGGAGGATACGAGTGTGTCGCGGCTCCTCGCGCGAATCCTGGAAGAACGCATGGTACAGCAGGATGAGTACGGGCGCGCGATGCGCCGGGCCTTAGGCCGCAAGCCCTTTCTGACGACGGACGGATCGTATCTGTCGCGCGAGGAGGTCCATGACCGCGCCCGTCTTCGTTGATACAAATGTGCTCATCTACGCAATGGACGAGGCCGACCGGGGCAAACAACAGGCGGCTCGACGCTGGCGGGCGGCGCTGTGGAAGGCGCGTCTCGGCCGAACCAGCTTTCAAGTCCTGGAAGAGTTCTATGCCAAGGTGACAAAGAAATGGCCGGCAGCGCGCGACCAGGCGCGAGCCGAGGTGCGTGACTTAATGGCATGGCGTCCGCTGCGGGTGGATGGCGAGATAATCGAGCGAGCCTGGAGGATTCAGGATCGCTACCAACTGTCGTTCTGGGACGCGCTGATCGTGGCGGCGGCAAAATCGGCTTCCTGCCGGTATCTCCTAACAGAAGACTTGCAGCCGGACCAGAACCTGGATGGCGTTCGCGTAGTGAATCCGTTTCTGTGTGCCCCCGATTCTATCGCGGGTGATTGACAAGGCTCCGCCCGCGCGACAACAAGGGCCGCGTCAAGGTGCTGCACCGCACCAAGGACGGAAAAATGGAGTTGATCGAAGCACCCTAGCCGGTAGGCACAATTCGGGGCAGACCAGGGGCGCGGCCACCGTCGCGCCCCTTGTGCTTGGGGCGCGGAGGGGCCTCATCACGGCCTTTCTTTGGTACTTATGCGATGATCTAAAACCGCTCCATCAGCCATGCGTTGCTCTCACCCGTTGAGCTAATACTGATCGCGACTTGCTTGCCGTCGGGCGATGGCACCGGCACATCGAAAGATTGTCGATCGGAATGCCAAAGCACGCGCGTGTTCCCTCTCATATCGACACGCAGGACGGATGCTTGCTTGGGCAGGTCACTGGACACATAGAGCGCGTTGGCGTCAGCGGCCCATGCGACGCCTTCAAAATTCCCGGCTTGAGGAACACGCGTTTCCGACACGGCGCCATCGCTGAGGTTGATAACTCTTATGTTGGTATCTGCTAGGTCGCTGTGCACTGCCGCGATTCGCCCTCCATCCGGCGACAGGTCCCAATCGTACCCGTCGCCGCTGCGAAGTTTGAGTGTCGCAATCACGGTTAGGCGCGAATTCCCGGGAACCAACTTGGAGAACCGGAGACCGTCCGGTGTTTCTTCGCTGATGATGCAGACAGGTGCTGACTGGGCACAGCGCAACTGTGCGGTACCCTGGACGTCGTGCACCAAGGTCGTCGCAGAACTCCGACCTATCGAACTCTGCTGGAGTTTTTTCTTTTTGGGATATTCACCGGTCGCTCTATCCCACGACCAGTAAAGGAATGAGGTGCCGTCCGATGTCGCTACAGCGCCCCTTCTCGTTTCGCTCCCCGTGGCCAGCGCTTCGGGTCGGCCACCGGCTGCCGTTTGCTGGTAGATGTCTTCCACGCCGTTCTTACGGTCGGAGGTAAACAGGACAAATTTCGAATCGTGCGTCCACCCAGTCGCCCAGTTGTTGCTTTCTTCAGAGATGAAGGTCGCCAGAGGAGTAGGTGCGCCGCCATCGTCCTGCAAGACTCCCAAGAAAACGTCGTACTTGAGTCTGATCTTGAGAAACGCAACACGTTTTCCGTCACTGGTGGAACTCAAATCCGCCCAATAAATGCCGGGGTTGCTCGCCAATCGAGACGGCTTGCTGGTTGGTGTTCCCAATTTGGGCTCCACTGCGATTGCCCACAAATCCGAACCCTTCGTTCCTTCTGAGTTTCGTTCGACAAAGAGTATGCGTCCGTCGAGCAACCAACAGAGACCGGTAAACTCCTCCTGTGGCCCGGAGGTCAAGTTAATCCCGTCGGCGACCGTGGTAGTTTCGCCTGTTGCGATTTGAACTGTTCCGAGGATGTCCCCTTTGCCTTCCGTGCCCGTTCTGATGAAAGCCACTCGGGAATTTGCAGGTGACCACGCAATATCGGAGAACCAATTGCCCTCCGTCGTGGACAAAATCCTTCGCGGTTCGCCTTCCTCCGAGTCCATAACCCAAATGCCCCGCTCTGTCTCAGCATCCACAAACGCAATCCGAGATCCGTCTGGCGCGACGGCAGGGGACAATGCCTTATCTCGGATTTTGTGCGGCTCGCCGACGAGAGGGAACAGCCACAAGCTTTCCAGTTTTTCTCTACCCGCGGGGCCGGAGACGAGCAACCTGTTAGAATCCGGGAACCATGCCAGGGTCCAGTTCGGGCTCGCAAAAGAGAAGCTCTCGCCCATCGGCACTGGCAGCGTTCGCGCCTCCCCTCGTCCTATGTCTTGGATAACGACTCCTTCAGCTGAGACGTAAGCCAGATATTGGCCATTCGGCGAAATCGCAGCTGCACTCACCGGGCGTATTGCTGCGTTTGTCGTGAGCTGGGTGTAAATGGGTGGCGGCGCCGGTGTCGAGGGAACGAACTTCAGAAACACGGCTAACGCGACGAAAATGCCGGCACCGACAACTACACTGGCTAGTCCCCGGCGACGAACCTTCTCTCGCCGCAACTTACGCGGTAGCTGCGGATTGCCGACCTCGCTGATGTATAAGCTGAAGAGATGCAGCCGGACGCCGTGCTTTGCTTTCGTCCTCCCAATGTCGTGAAGCTGGTCTCCCCAAGTGCCGACCTGCGAGAAGAATCTCGCGGTGTCTTCAGAGACCAAGATATGCCCTGCATCACCACAATCCATGACGCGCTGCGCGAGGTTCACACCACCGCCGGCGACGTTCATATTGGCATTGATATCTTCGACGCGATAGACGGGGCCAGTGTGAATCCCCATTCGCAGCTTGACAGCTGGATGGCTTCGGAGAACTCGACTCAGCTCGACGGCAGCCCGCAAGGGAGCCTCTGGATCCCCAAAGAAAACGAGAGCCATGCCGTCGCCTGTAGGTAGCCGTATCAGTCTTCGTGCTTCGCTCGCCTGCCGGAACTCCTCAGCTCCTCGAACAATGTCTTGCAGCTCCTCCAATATGCCCTTTTGTTCTTCGATCGTGAGCCGCGAGTATCCGACTACGTCCATGAACAGCACATGGGCGACTTCAAGGGTCCGCGTAGTCCGTTCTCCGTATGCTGTCCCAGAGTCCGCCATGACAATCCCTTAGTCCGTCAATGTTGCGTGAGCCTAGTGCTGAACTTTGAATGTGTCAACCGGGCACGAGACGCGGTGTGGTGCTTCCGCCAGGGCAGATCGGAGGAGTGGCCGTCGTCGGCGGCAGCGTGGATGGTGAGGCCCAGGCTGCGCGGTCGCCGGTGAGAATGTGCCAGGCGCCGAGATACTGCTCCCAGTTGCCGCGGCTTTCTTCGTTGATACCAGCCTCTGATCCATCCTTTGCTAGCCGTGCCTCTTCGAACCCGTTGCGGGAGGGTCAGGCCCGGCAGGGCCGGATGAAAGTAGCCCGGCATGGAGCCGGGGTCCCCAGCGAACCCGCTGTTGGTTCGCTGGGGTGGTGGTGCCGCTAGGCGGCGGAATGCCGGGTAGACGTGCAGATGTGACTCCGAGTCCCGTAGGGACGGCTGAGGCTCGGGCCTTCCTAGGGGAGTAGCTTCGAGTTGCCGCCCAAACCCGGCACTTAGGTGCCGGGCTTCTCTCAGCCGCGCCTTCGGCGCTGGACACCGCTACCTCACTTACCCGGCACTGGGCCGCTGCGCGGCTTGTGCCGGGCTACTTTCATTCGCCCCTTCGGGGCTAAGCCGCGGGCACTGCGCGAGAGCCTCTTCATAGTAAGGCAAATGCGGTGTGTGACACGGGCGAAGATCAGTGCCCCCGGACCGACATCTGCGGCAATCATGGTCGATTCAGGGAAGTGCCGAAAAGGGGCCATTGTCGGCTGCGGCGTGGATGGTGAGGCCCAGGCTGCGGTTGCCGTCGGCAGGGTCGCCGGTGAGGAGGTGCCAGGCACCGCGGTAGTCCTCCCACTTACTGCGGCTGGGGCGGCCGGAACGGTCGCACACGATGAAATCGAAGGGCTGGTTCTCGCCAACGATCGTGTCCTATGCAGTTCCCCAAGCGACCGCAACTTCGCGAGCCAATAGTGCCCTGGTTCGTACTGGCAGCGATGCTCCTGCGCTCTGACTCCGCCGAACTTGCGGGAGGATTGCCCCCCGGAAGTGCCATCGACTTTGGTAAGTCATGCGAACCTCCGTAATCATGGAATATTGCTGCGCCTGCGGTACGATCCGATTGGCCCATTCCCCCAGAGTTACAGGAGGGCGCAGTGAAGCATCAACGCGGTTTTTCGCTGATCGAGCTGTTGATCGTCGTGGCGATCATCCTGATCATCGCGGCCATCGCCATCCCCAATCTGCTGCGGTCGCGGATGGCGGCCAACGAAAGCTCGGCGGTCGGCTCGATCCGCACCGTCAACACCGCGGAACTGACATATCAGCTCACCTATCCCGCCCAGGGCTTTGCCTGCACGTTGCCGACCCTGGGGCCGCCGCCTCCCATGATGCCTCCGAATCAATTGCGTGCCGACCTGATCGACAAGACACTTGCCGCGGGACAGAAAAGCGGCTACAGCATCCAGCTCCAGGCCTGCGGTCCCAATCCACCCAACGTGGCATATCAGGCGACTGCTACGCCGCTAGCGCTCGGGACCTCTGGGCAGCGCGCCTTCTGCTCGGATGCATCCGGCGTGATCAGGTTCAGTAGCGATGGCCAGGCGGCAACGTGCTTGGCCGCTGGCAACGTGCTCTAGCCGAAAGCGATCTGTGAATCGCACGCCGGAAGAACCAAGTTGCCGGGTGGCCCCGGGTGACCTGGGGGGCGCCGCACACGAGACGGTCTTGCTCGTCAGGGAATTAACAAAAGTTGTTCACTTCCTGGTCCACAATCTATATCTTTTAGCTATTGTCAAGGACTATTTTATTGGCTCGCAACCTGCTGATTCCGGAGCAGCTACGGCGCCGCCTCTCCCCGGACGCGCAACTCGGTTTGCTATGCTGGATGGAGCGGGCCCAGGCTCGCCCGAGGTTCAGGCGCTTTTCTCGCTGACCACTGCCCCCTGAATCCTCGCCTAAGTCCTTTAGAACGACATATCGACATATCTTCGCGCCTAACTCCTCTCTTTCGACATATCGAAGGGGAGGGGGAGGGGGTCTGCATCTGTCGCCGCCCGCCTTCCTTCGTGTCTTCCGTTGTGTACCTTGGTGTCCTTTGTGGTGGGTCTTTTCTTGCCCTTGACCGCATCCCTCCTGATCCCCTTGATATCAAGAGCTAACTCGAGGCGTTTGGCGGGCGTGAGCAACGCGGGAGCCCGCCGCCGAGACCCTGACGCGAAGCGGAAGGGTCTACTGCTCCCTTTGATATCAAGAGCTAACTCCTTTGTTTCAATTGATCCGGGGGAGGGGTGGGGTGGCCGGAACGGTCGCACACGATGAACTCGAAGGGCTGTTCTCGCCAGCAATCGTGTCCTGGGCAGTCCCCCAAGCGACCGCAACTTCGCGAGCGACGGCGGCGCTGGCCGCCGGTCCCGCTGGAGTGTCGCCGGACATGCAATGCAGTGACTGCAGTCACAGACAGGGTGGGCCGGGCAGGGGCAGCATGCAGCACCGCGCCTTTGCGACCCTCTCGCGGGCCCAACCGTTGCAAAGGATTGTGGAAAAGTCGGGCCTTGGTGGAATTCTGGATGCCCGGCCAGAAGTCGCCGCTGGACCTCACCCACTCACGCTCCGAGGTCCGCAGGAACACAGCAATCAAAAAGGCGGGCGACCAGGCGATCGCCCGATGTGAGAGTTGTTGAGCCCCCGATCATCATCCGGCCCCAGTCCATGATTCTCGGAGGTGCTTGATGGCCACCACGACCCTCGGGGAGCCGCGTCCGCAGAATCTTACCAGGCGTGCGGCGCCCGCAATCGATCTGCTGGTGGAGCGCGAAGCGGCCGCCCAGGCCCTCGATTCCCTCAACCGCGGCCTCATTGTGGCCGACGACTGCTCCCGAGTTCTGTTCACCAATCAAACCGCCAACAAGATTTTCAAGTACGCAGACGGCTTGTACAGGGGTCCCGACGGGCTGTCTGCCTATCGCGCCCGGGATACGGTGGACCTTCGCGGTCTGGTGCGCTGGGCGGCCAGTCGTCCGGCTCCTTCACCGGAGACTGCCGCAGTCTTGTCGCTATGGCGGCCTTCACTGAAGCCCAGCCTCCTGCTCCGCATCGCTCCGGTGCGGATGCCGACCGGGCTGGCGGGCGGTCCTCTCTGTCGCGCAGTTGTCTTTCTCCAGGATCCGGCGGCGCTCGCCTGTATCGACCAGGCTGCCCTCTCCCGCCTCTACGGTCTTACGCGCGCAGAAAGTCACCTGGTCGTGCTCCTCCTCAACGGCAAGACACTGGCAGAAGCCGGCGATGCGCTTCATGTCACCCCCAATACCGTCCGCACTCACCTCAAGCACATTTTCTTGAAGACGGAAACCAATCGCCAGACGCAACTCCTGGCGCTCTTGATCGGCAGCGTCCTCCAGCAACCCGATCTCTCTTAGACCCGCTTCTCTTTTACGACGCCAGAAATATCGACCGATATCACCCATATGGGTGATGACGGCCCCCCTATCGACCGCGCATGATTCGCCTCCTCGGAGGACACCATGGACCCGCATGTCAGGCGCCGTGGGCCGTTTCGCGGCGAAGTCGGCAACTTCATAAAGGTGTTTCACGATCTGCCTTGCTACTCCTACACCATCCGTACTGACGCCACCGGAGAAGTGGTGGCGGAAGGGTACGCCGGCGACTTGCGGGAAGCGATTCAGACGGTCGACCTGTACCTGGACTACTTCGTCCGCCAGCCCGGGGCTGCGTGAGCTCCGCGGTGTGTCGCCGGGCTCGGCTGGGCCGCCGCTGAGCCTTCGCCATCGCTTTGTGCGGAAGTTGGAGAAGCCACAGGCGATCGGTGACGAAAGGGATGGAAATGGGACGCCTTCCGCGTTTTCGGGTCATCGACCTCGGAGTCGTCGAAGGTAATCACAATATGGTTCACGCCATCAACAACTCGGGCTCCTTCGTCGGCGCCGCCGCTAACGAGCAGCACGCCGTGCAGGCTTTCGTCTGCAACGGGCGCAGGTCCGCCCTGGGGACTCTCGGCGGCGCGTTCAGCGCCGCCCACGGCATCAACAATGCCGGACAGATCGTCGGGGGATCACTCACCGCCGGAAATGACACCTTTCACGCGTTTCTCGTTACCGGGGGCGTGATGTACGACCTCAACCAGCTTCTCGTCGATGCCCATCGCTGGGAGCTCCTCCAGGCGGTGGGGATCAACGACCAGGGCCAGATTGTAGGAGTGGGGTTGCTTGACGGGAAGGACCACGTATTCCTTCTGAACCCCACCGAAAGCGAGGGCAACGCCTCCCGGCTGTGATCGGGAGTGGAGTCATCTCGGATGTCCTTGACGAGTTTTCTGCATCCCGCGCGTCCCCGGCAGGGATGCGGTAGGGCCCCTTCTCAGGAGATATGGAGATGAAGATTCGATACCACCTGCACCGCCGCTGCCCCACCTGCGGAAGTGGCCACGTCAGCAGCTCCCGCCGCGACGGATGGTTCGAATGGACGGTGCTTCCGTTCCTTGTGCTTCGCCCATTCCGTTGTCGCACCTGCATGCGGCGCTACTGGGGGTTCTGGCCGGCCAGACGCGCGCTCCGGCTCGAGCACCTCCGAGCCACGTGACCTCGGGCGGAACGCGAGCCGCGCGCTGGCGTTCCGTCCACGAACTTGCGTTGAGGAGGAAACAGCTCTGATACCGCTGTGATGAAACAGGAGGCAATGAACATGAAGAAATGGTTATTCGTTCTCGTTCTGATGGCGGTGGCGACCGCCGCGGTCGCCGACACCGTGACCCTGCAACTGGTGGGCACTCCGTACGGCCAAATCGGTCCCTACGACATGAAGGTCAACGGCAGCGTGCAGCAATTGGCGTGCGGCTCCGACGTGAATTTCATCACCATGGGCGAATCCTGGACCGCGCAGGTTTACACCATCGCCGACATCAATACCAATCCATATTTCACTCAGAACCCAAACAAGTGGAATATGGCTGCCCTGTTCGCCGATCTGCTGCTCAAGAATCCTGGAAACGCGGCCATCCAGAACGACGTCTGGGCGGCCTTGGGTCTGGGCGGCGGCTTCGACGGTGTTTGGAAGCCTATCGTGGACGCCTTTCTGGCTGCCAATCCCGGCTACCAGACTCCCGATTTGTTCTACATCCCGGTCGTTGCGGACTATGACGTAGCTCACGGATATCCCTACGGCATTCCGCAGCCATTCATCGGTGTGCCCGAACCATCGTCGCTGATGCTGTTTGGATCAGGGCTCTTCGCCGCTGCCGGCTTGGTGCGCCGTAAGGTCCGGATCTGATGGGGCGGATCTCTCGGTTCCGCTTCGGCTCTGACAAGACGATTGCGGGTCGGCGGGCGGCAAACCAGCCGCGCCGCAATCCCGCGACGACAGAGTTTTGTTTTAGGAAATTGGGCCCGTGCAAGACAAATACATATACATACTGGAGGTTTTCTGTGAAAACTCTTTGCATTTTGTCTCTCGCCGTGGTGCTGTTCGTCTGTGCCGGCACCGCCGTCGCAGACACTGTGGCGGTCGGCGATCCGGTTGTCTTCGGGAGCTGGCAGCAGGGATTCCACGCGTTCAACATGACTTTTGACAGCTTTGGGATCGTCATGCTCAGCGGCACTCTCGAAAGTCCGGGGACGAATGGCTTCAGTAATGGAAGCTGGGGGGCAAACTTTGTGTTCCCCTGGTACGCCACCGCCACCGGCAATACCCTCACCGATCTGACTTTTAGCGCGCTATTTAGCGGCAGTCCCAACGACCCCTTGTCATTCACCATCTATTTCTATGATGCGGGGGCGCTGATCGAGACTGATACTGCCAGCTGGCATCCCGCTATCGGGTGGGACATCCAGGAGGGCGGTGCTCAGGTACCCGAGCCCGGCTCCCTGGCGCTCTTCGGCAGCGGTCTGACGGCAATTGCCTTCCGCATTCGGAAGCGCTGGGCGGCCTAGCGTCGAGCGTCAGCGCAGAAGACCTCCCCCTTCTGCTGCTTCGGATCGGCACGGGTGCGCTGCGCGGCCGCACGATCGCACCCGGGCCAATTCTGTCTGGTCTTCGGGGCCTTCGGCGGTGGTGACAACCAGATCTTTTTCATCAGCACCTCGACCGAAGTCCCCGAGCCAGGATCGCTGTCGCTGTTGGGTCCGGACGGTTCGGGATCGCAGGCACACTGCGCCGGAAGGTACGCCGATAACGTCTCAGGAGTCGTTGTGCAGCCGCCCTGCGGGGCGGCTTTCTTCTTGCAGGCTGTTGAACTGTCCAGAAGTCTGCCGTTTCTGGCATCCGTCGATCCGATTGTTGGCGAGAAATCCCCATCTCGCCAACGACACTGGTCATTTGCTGGGAAGGGCTGTTCTCGCCAGCGATCGTGTCCTACGCAGTTCCGCACTCGACAGCGCCCAGAACAGCTTCGACCGCGGCGATCCAGCCACAATAAAGTGGCACAGTCGAAAGCGGCGGGCTAGAATGCGTGACCGCCACAAGCGCCACACGCCTTCCAAGAGGCACAACAGTGGGGCGAGGTGAGGTCACGGCTCACCGAATACTGGAGGGACATCCATGCTGGTCCGGAAAGCCGTAGTCTGGAGCCTCGTTGTGCTCGGGCAGATTCTCTTGGCCATTGCGCCGGCGTCTGCTCGCGCCGCAGCGCAAAGGGCGCCAAGCGGAGGCAAAGTCCACACCTACTTTGTCGCCGCCGATGAAGTGGACTGGGACTACACGCCCGACGGTCTCGACAGGATCACCGGCAAGCCCTTCGCGGGTTACGCCAAGACATTCGTGGAGGGCGGCCCGCAGCGCATCGGCCACATCTACCGCAAGGCGCTCTATCGTGAATACACCGACGACACTTTTGCCCAGCTCAAGCCGCGCCCGGCCGACCAGCAGTACTTGGGGAGTCTCGGCCCGGTCCTGCGTGGCGAAGTCGGCGACACCATCCGCGTGGTCTTTAAGAACCACGCATCCCGGCCCTACGGCATGCACCCGCACGGCGTCTTCTACAACAAGGACTCCGAAGGCGCGCTGTACAACGACGGGACCAGCGGCGCCGACAAGGCCGATGACGCGGTGCCGCCCGGCAGCATCCACGTCTATACCTGGAAGATTCCCCAGCGCGCCGGACCCGGCCCGAGCGATCCCAGCTCGATCGTCTGGCTCTACCACTCGCACACCGAAGAAATGCGCGACGTCAACAGCGGCCTGATCGGGGCGATCATTGTGACTGGCAAGGGCATGGCCCGGCCGGACGGCACCCCCAAGGATGTGGATCGCGAATTCCTCAGCCTCTTCATGATCTACGACGAAAACCAGAGCCACTATCTCGACTACAACATCCAGCACTTCGCCGGCGACCCCGCGGGCGTGAAGAAGCTGGACCTAGAGCCGCGCGATACGGATGACATGTTTTCTCTTATCGGCGTGGGCTTCGCGCCTTCCAATTTCAAGTCCACCATCAACGGCTATCTGGCTGGAAACGGGCCGATGACCAGCATGAAGCTTGGTGAGCGCGTCCGCTGGTATCTGGTGACCTTGGGCGAAGGGATCAACTTCCACACTCCCCACTGGCACGGCAACGTGGTGCTCGACCACGGCCGGCGCACCGACGTTATCGCCCTCAGCCCGGCACAAATGGACACCGTGGACATGGTCCCCGACGCTCCCGGCATCTGGCTCTACCACTGTCACATCTCCGACCACATGGACATGGGTATGGTCACCCGCTATCAGGTGCTGCCGTGACCGGCCGCGTCTCGCGGGGAAGCGCTTAGGAGGTAGGCATGCTCGAGCACACCGTTCGCCGCACCGGAGACGTCACCATCCTCGATCTAAGCGGACGCATAAGTCTGGGCGAGGCAGTCGCTTTTGGCGCGGGCAGCGGCGCCAAGCTCAGCGATCTCATCCGCAGCCTCGCCCATGAGGGCCACACGCGCATCCTGCTGAACCTGAAGAAAGTGGCCTACATCGACAGCTCCGGGATCGGCGACCTGTTCGGCGCCTATACTTCGCTGCGCAAGCAGAACGGGGAGTTGAAGTTCTTAAGCCCGAACAAGACCGTCCGCGACGTGTTGAAGCTCACCCGTCTGGATAAATTCATCGATATGAAGGACGACGAGACGGAAGCCATCCAATCGTTCTCCAAGCCGGCGGCGGGATAGGTCTTGCTGGCGACATCCGCAGCTCAGAGGGGCACAGCGATGTGCCTGTTTTTGTCGAGATTTCCGTGGAGTGCGCGCGCGGGCAGCGCGATACTGTGCGGGATGTGGCGCGCCCTCCAGATCGCTGCCGTCGTGTTCGCCTGCCTGGCTTCCGCGAGCGCACAGAAGCCATCCACCGCAAAGAAGGGGATCTCCGACGCCCAGCGCGCCCAGCTCAATGAACAGCTGATCGCCGCGGCGGACGACGAGAAGCCGGCGGCGGTCCGCGCCCTGCTCGCCCAGGGCGCGGACCCCAATGCCGCCGACAACTTCGGCACCACGGCGCTGATGCACGCTGCGGAATCGCCCAATCCCGCGGTCGTCCAGGCGCTGCTCAAGGCGGGAGCGGACGTCAACCGCGAGGACTCCGGCGGCTGGACCGCCCTCATGACCGCGGCCGAGGCCGGCAACGTCGAGGTCATCAAGCTGTTGTTGGTCCGGCATGCGGAGATCAACCTGGTGGACAAGAACGGCTGGTCGGCACTGACCGAGGCTGTGCTGAATAACCACGCCGACGCCGTGAAGACACTGGTCGCGCATGGGGCATCGCTCGCTGTCCGCGATCCCGACGGCCGCACCCTGCTGATGTTCGCCGCCGCCGAGGGCCACGCGGCGGTGGTGGACATCCTGCTCGATGCCGAGCCGCCCAGCCGGTTGCCGGCATTCGTCAACGGACGCGACCGCCGCGGCTGGACCGCGCTGCACCATACCGTCGCGCAGGGCTGGAGCGCTCTCGCCGGCGTCCTGCTGGAGCGCGGCGCCGACCCCAACGCGCGTGCCGTCGATGGCCGCACGCCCCTGCTCCTGGCCGCCGACCACGACGACCTGGACAGCGCGCGCGTGCTCCTGGGGCGCGGCGCCCGCGTCAATGCCGCCACCAGTAGCGGCATCACCGGGCTGATGCTGGCGGCGGGCCGCGGGCATATTGACATGGTCACTCTGCTGCTCGAGCAGGGTGCGGATCCCAACCTGCGCGCCCGCAACGGCCGCACCGCCATCTCCGAGGCCGCCCGCAACGGTCACGAGGACATCGTGAACCTGCTCCGCAACCCGCCTCCGCGCTCCGGACCGGGGCCGCGGTGATACCATCGGCCTATGGCGGTCCGCCGCAAGGCTCCCCAGAAGTCTGAGCCAATCGTGGCCCGGCGCAAGGGCGCGCCCAGCGCGCGCCGTCCCGAGCTGGTGCTCATCACTGGCATGAGCGGATCGGGCAAGGCGTCCGTGCTCAAGGCCTTCGAGGACCTGGGTTACTACGCGGTGGATAACCTGCCGGTCGAGTTGCTTCCACGCTTCGCGGAACTGGCGAAGCAGTCCGCCGAGATCGAGCGCACCGCCCTGGTGGTGGACGTCCGCGAGGGCGTCAAGCTGGGCAAGCTGCCCGCCATGCTGCAATCGGTGCGGCGCATCATGCCTACCACCGTCATCTTCCTGGAAGCCAGCGACGAGTCGCTGTTGCGGCGCTTTAGCGAGACCCGCCGCCCACACCCGCTGGGCACCTCGGAACCCGTCAAATCGTCGCTCAAAGCCGAACGCCTGCGCCTGCGCGCCATCCGCAAACTGGCCGATGTGGTCATCGACACGTCGCGCTTCAACGTTCATGAGCTGCGGGCGCACATCAACGAGCGCTTCCAGCGCGAGGCCACGGACAAGAACATCCTGGTCTCCTGCGTCAGCTTCGGCTACAAGCATGGTGTCCCCGACGACGCCGACCTGGTCTTCGACGTCCGCTTCCTGCCCAATCCGCATTTCGTGCCCGAGTTCCGCCCGCTCACCGGACGCGACCCGCGCGTCGCCAGATACATCCGCTCCTTCCCCCAGACGCAGGAATTCATCACCCGCATTTCCGACCTGCTGGTGTATTTGCTGCCGCACTACGTCAAGGAAGGGAAGAGCTACCTGACCATCGCGTTCGGCTGCACCGGGGGCCAGCACCGCTCGGTGATGATCGCCGAAGATGTCTACAAGCAATTGAAGAAGGCGGGATACCGGGGAAAGGTGGTCCATCGGGACTCACCCAAATAGTTCTGGAGAATCCGCTAGAATAGGCGCTTGCATCCCCTCAACCCCATTTCGGACGCGGCCGCCCAGCGGCCCGCACGCCGACTGTCCGCCCAGCGGAGCCCATGCGTCAACTGAGCCGACTGCTCCGCTACGTGCGGCCCTATTCACCGCAGCTCTTTTTCTCTGTGCTGCTGATGGCCATGGTCGGCCTGCTCGACGCCTTCCGCGTGCTGCTGATCGGCCCCATCCTCGACCGTGTGCTCCATCCGGCCGTGCATCCTTCGGGCATCTCTCTGTTCCGCGTCCCGTGGAGCGGACAGAGCATCTATCTGGGGCAGTTTGTCCCCGACTACTTCCACAATGATTGGACGGTGGTTGCTGTTGCTCTGGTCGGAGCCACGGTCCTGAAAGGCATCTTCGACTACGCGGGCACCTACCTGGTGAATTATGCCGGGTTCGGCATGATCACCGACTTGCGCAACGAGCTTTACAACGCCATCCTGCGCCGTTCGGTGGGATTTTTCTCGAAGTTTTCGACGGGCACGCTGATCTCCACCATCGTCAACGACATCGAGCGCGTGCAGTACGCCATGTCGGCGGTGCTGGCGGAGTTCCTCCAGCAGATCTTCACCTTCATCTTCACTGCCGCCGTGGTCTTTCTGTTAGGGGGAAGATTGGCTTGGGTGCTGGCGATCTTCGTACCTTTCATCCTGGGCTCGGCGCGGCGCATCGGGCATCGCGTGCGCCACACCACCCGTCGCGGACAGGACAAGCTCGCCGACGTGCAGAACATCCTGCAGGAGACCATCACCGGCCACCGCATCGTGAAGGCGTTCAGCATGGAGCGCTGGGAGAACCTGCGTTTCCGCGACGCCGCCAGCCGCCTGTTCCGCGCCAACCTGCGCTCGGTGCGCGCCGCCGCCGTGAGCTCGCCGCTGATGGACATCTTCGGGGCCATCGCCATCGCACTTCTGCTGCTGCTGGGCCGCGACTGGATCAAGCACGGCCGCTTCACGCCGGGCATTTTCCTGGCCTTCATCGTCGCCGTCTTCAAACTCTACGAGCCGGTGCGCAAGTTCGCCCTGTTCAACAACAGCTTCCAGCAGGCGCTGGGCGCCTCGTCGGCCATCTTCACGTTCATGGACGCCGAGGACAAGGTCCGCGAGAAGCCGCACGCCAAGCCGCTGCCGCCGTTCACCGGGTCGGTGAAATTCGACACGGTCAGCTTTTCCTACCAGGACGAAGAAGAGGCACGCGACGTGCTGCGCGGCATCGACCTCGAGGTCAAGCGGGGCGAGGTGCTGGCGGTGGTCGGCTCCAGCGGCGCCGGCAAGACCACGCTCATCCATCTGATCCCGCGCTTCTTCGACGTCAGCGGCGGCCGCCTGCTCATCGACGGCCACGACGTGCGCGACGTCACCCTCGCATCGCTGCGCGCCCAGATCGGCATCGTCACCCAGGAGACCATTCTTTTCAACGACACGGTGCGCAATAACATCGCCTACGGCCAGCCGCACGTCTCCCTGGACGCCGTCCGCGATGCCGCCAGGGCCGCGCTGGCCGACGACTTCATCACCGCCATGCCCGAGGGTTACAACACCGTGATCGGCGAGAAGGGTGTGCGCCTCTCCGGCGGCGAGCGCCAGCGCATCGCCATCGCCCGCGCCATCCTGAAGAATGCCCCTATCCTTATTCTCGACGAGGCGACCTCGGCACTGGACTCCGAGTCCGAGTCTCTGGTGCAATCAGCCTTACAGAACCTGATGGCTGGCCGCACGGTGTTCGTCATCGCCCACCGGCTTTCGACCGTGCGGCGGGCCGACCGCATTGTGGTGCTGGAGAACGGCGCCATCACCGACGCCGGCACCCACGAGGACCTGCTCGGACGCCTCGGGACCTATCGCAGGTTGTATGATTTGCAGTTCGTGGACCTGGAGCAGCCGCGGGTCCAGGCCGGTTCGCCCGACTGACAATATGCCCATCCGCTCCATGACGGCGTTCGCCAGCGTCACAGGACAGGCGCGCGAGGACATTTCCTTTTCCCTCTCGCTCAAGTCCGTCAACCACCGCTTCCTTGACCTGCACCTGCGCATGCCCAACCAGACCGACGCGCTGGAGATGAAACTCCGCCGCCTTTTGAAAGACAAGCTGGCACGCGGGCACGTGGAGCTGACGCTGACCGTCGAGAGGGCTTCCAGCAACGGCTTCGCGCTCAACCGCGAGCTGGTGAGCGGATACATTGGCGCTTTCCGCGCGGCCGCCAAAGAGTTCGGCATCACCGCTGAGCCCGACCTGAACGCGGTCCTGCGCCTGCCGGGTGCGATGGGCAGCTCCGAGGGCCCGGTGGACGAGCGGCTCGACGCCATGGTGGTGCAGAAGCTGGAAGAGGCCATCGGCCTGCTCAACGTCATGCGTGACGAGGAGGGCCGCGGCATCGATCGCGAGCTCCGCGAGCGCATGCGCCATCTCCAGGCCGCCAACAGCGAGGTCGAGAAGCTGCGCGCCGCCGTCTCCCGCGCCTACCTGGAAAAGGTGCAGGCCCGCATGAAGGAACTCATCGGCGGGCACGCCGACCAGGACCGCATCCTCCAGGAGGCCGCCCTGCTCGCCGAGCGAAGCGACGTCCAGGAGGAGATCGTGCGCTTGAACACGCACATCCAGCACTTTATCGGCCTGCTGGATGCCGGCGGCGAGGTCGGCAAGAAGCTCGACTTCCTCTTGCAGGAGATGAACCGCGAGGCCAACACCTTGCTCTCGAAGACCGCGGGCGTGGCCGGCGAGGGCCTACGCATCACCGAGCTTGGCCTGGCCATGAAGTCCGAGATCGAGAAGTCGCGCGAACAGGTGCAGAACGTCGAGTGAACGGCCTCATCTACATCATTTCGGCCCCGTCGGGTTCGGGGAAGAGCACGCTGGTCAACGAGCTGCGCAAGGTCGTCGCCGGGCTCGAGTTTTCCATCTCCTACACCACGCGCAAGCCGCGCGGTTCCGAGCAGAACGGTCGAGAATATTATTTTGTGTCGCGCGAGGAGTTCGATCGCATGCTCCGGCGTGACGAGTTCCTGGAGCACGCGGAGGTATTCGGTAACCATTACGGGACCGCGCGACGCTTCCTGGACGACGCGAACCGCCGCGGCCAGGACCTGCTGCTCGATATCGACGTCCAGGGAGCGGCGCAGATCAAGGGCAGGCTTCCGGAAGCGATCACCATCTTCGTGCTGCCGCCGTCGCGCGAAGAATTGCAGCGCCGTCTTCACCGCCGCAGCGACGCCGACGCCCTGGCCGGGCACCCCGTCACCGAGGAGACCATCCAGCGGCGCCTGCAAACTGCCACAAAGGAAATTGAGAAATATCCCGAATACGACTATATTCTTGTGAACGACCGACTGGAACAGTCCATCGACGCGCTCAAGGCCATCGTCCTCTCCGAACGTCTCACGCGATCGGGGAAGAGTCTCTCCGAGCAAGAGCAGATGATGGTGAGCATGGCGGATGCGTGCAAGCAGCAGAACATGCGCCCGCGGCTCCAGTCGATCCTGAAGTCATTCGGTCTGCCCCCGGCCCCCAGCGGAGATTAGAGGTGTCTGGCGTATGAAGCTCATCGAAGGGTTCGACAGCAACTACCGCTACATCCTGGTGGCGGCGCGGCGCGCGCGCCAGCTTCAGGGCGGCGCTCGCCCCATGGTGGAGACAGTGGCGCGCAAGCCCTGCAAGATCGCGCAGCAGGAGATCGAGGCCGGCAAGGTGAAGTTCATCGTGGGCGCCGAAAAAACGCCCGCGGCCAAGGCCAGCGAATTGCTCGATCAGGCGCTCGGCGCTCCGCGATAGTCGTTCGAGACGTCGCTTGCGACGTCCCCGTGCCGTCGGTCATCGAATAAGTATGAAGATCGCTCTCGGCGTCTGCGGAGGCATTGCCGCCTACAAGGCGGCGGAGCTGGTACGCCAGTTCCAGGACCGTGGCATTCGCGTGCAGGTGATCATGACGCGCGCGGCCCAGGAGTTCATCCGGCCCCTGACCTTCGCCGCGCTCTCCGGCGAGAAGGTGATCACCGACCTCTTCGGACACGGCGCCGAGCAGCCCAACATCGACTCCGCGGTCGAACACATCGCGGTGGCGCAGTCCATCGACGCGCTGGTGGTGGCCCCCGCCACCGCCGACACCCTCGCCAAGTTTGCTCATGGCCTGGCGGACGACTTCCTCTCCACACTCTTCCTCGCCACCACGGCGCCGGTCGTGGTCGCTCCCGCGATGAACGTCAACATGTGGGAGAACGCGGTGACGCAGGCCAACGTGGCCAAGCTGAAGGAGCGCGGAGTGCGCGTGGTCGAGCCCGACTCGGGCTACCTGGCGTGCGGCATGACCGGCCCCGGCCGCCTGGCCGCGAACGAGGGGATCGTCGCCGCGGTCATGGACGTGCTCGGCGCGCACCAGGATTTCGCCGGTGAGACCGTGCTCATCACCGCCGGTCCCACGCGCGAGCCCATCGATCCGGTGCGCTACATCGGCAACCGCTCCAGCGGAAAGATGGGGTATGCGCTCGCCGAAGCCGTGCTGCGGCGCGGCGGACGGGTTGTGCTGGTCACCGGTCCGACGGCGCTGCAACCGCCCGGCGCCGCCGAAGTGGTTCCGGTCGAGACCGCGGCGGAGATGCGCGAGGCAGTGTTGAAGCGCCTGCCGGAAGCGACCGTGGTGATCAAAGCCGCAGCCGTCGCCGATTACCGTCCGAAGCAGAAGTCCGAAAAGAAGATCAAACGTAGCGGCGCGATGGCGCTCGAGCTCGAGCCCACCGTCGACATTCTGGCCGAGGTCGGCCGCAAGCGCGATTCGCAGATCGTGATCGGTTTTGCCGCCGAGACCGACAACGTGCTGGAGAACGCGCGCAAGAAGCTCGCCGCCAAGAGCGTGGACGCCATCGTGGTGAACGACGTCTCGCGCCGCGGCATCGGCATGGACTCCGACCGCAACGCTGTCACCATCCTCACCGCCAGCGAGACCATGGAAGTCCCGGAGACCACCAAGTGGGAAGTCGCGCACCGCGTGCTTGACGCGGTGTTGCGGATCCGCCAGCACCGCCACCAGCCGGCCGCCACGCGCCACTGATGGCACTCGATCCGAAACTCCGCGAAGCCCTCGCCAACCGTGTCCGTTATTACCGCGACATGGGGATCTACGACCTCTACCGCCGGGCGGGCGTGGCACGGCCGCCCTCGTCTGTGCAGGAAGAAGCAAGTGTGGCGGAGCCGTCCCCGGTTGTGCAGGTCGCATCCTCAGAAGATATGTTCGCGCCGACGCGCCCTGAATCCCGCGCCCAGGATCCCGCCGAGGCGCTGCGCATCATCCGCGAAGACCTGGGCGACTGCACCCGCTGCGTCCTGCACAAACAGGGACGCAAGCAGATCGTGTTTGGCGTCGGAAACCCGCGCGCCGAGCTGATGTTCGTGGGCGAGGGCCCCGGCGCAGACGAAGATGAGCAGGGCGAGCCCTTCGTGGGCCGCGCCGGCCAGTTGCTGAACAAGATGATCACCGCCATGGGCCTGCGCCGCGAGGACGTCTACATCGCCAACGTGGTGAAGTGCCGACCGCCAGGCAACCGCACCCCCGAGCGCGAGGAGTGCGACACCTGTTCGCCCTTCCTCATGCGCCAGATCGACGCCATCAAGCCCAAAGCCATCGTGGCGCTGGGCGCGGTCGCAGCCAAGAACCTGCTCGGTCTGAACGACTCCATGGCCAACCTGCGGGGGCGCATGTACGATTTCCGCGGCGCCATGTTGGCCGTCACCTACCATCCCGCCTTCCTGCTGCGCGACCCGCGGCAGAAAGGCGAGGCGTGGAAAGACCTCCAGATGGTCATGCGCCAACTCGGGCTACCCAATCCCCAAAAATCACCGGCGGAGTAGGCCGTGCCAACATTCTGTGACGTCGCACTGCCCGTCCCCCTCGACCAGACCTTCACCTACGCGGTGGATGGTGTCGAGCCGGTGGTGGGCGGGCGCGTGCTCGTGCCCTTCCGCAACCTCCGCCTCTCCGGCGTGGTCACGGCGCTGCACGACACCAAGCCGAGCGTCACGACCAAGAAAGTCCTCGAAGTCCTCGATCACCAGCCTGTGCTCGACGCCGAACTGCGCAAGCTCGCCGCATGGATCTCGCAGTATTACATCGCGCCGCTGGGCGAGGTGTATCGCACGATGCTGCCGCTGGCGGGGGAGTTCCGCCGCGTGCGCGCGCTGCGCATCACCCAGCAGGGCTGGACGGCGCTGCACGAATCGGCGGAGAAAGGTGCGCGCTCGCGCCGCAGCGAGGAAGACACCCTCGCCGAATTCCGCGTGCTGAACTATCTCGCCGGTCACGATGCCGCGCGCGAAGAGACCGCGCGCGCCGCAAGCAAGGTGAGCCGCGGGGTCATCGATCGCCTGCTGCGCCGCAAGTGGATCGAAGCAGAAGACGTCTCCACCGCGCACGACGCCACACCAACCGTCAGTATCGCCGTCTTGCGCATGGCCGAGGGGCGGCTTAACCAGAACCAGCGGCAGCTCGTCGAAATGCTCGCCGCCACCGGCGGGCGCGCGCGTGTGGACACCTTGCGCAAGCTCGACCTGCCCCAGAGTACCCTGGAAACCCTGGTCCGGCGCGGCATCGTGCAGATCGAAGAAGAGCCGGAGGGATTCACCGTTTCATCCGCACGCCCGCACGGCTCGGACTTCGAACTCAACCGGGAGCAGCGCGGCGCGCTGGAACAGATCCAGAAGGCGGTCGAGTCGCGAAGCTTTTCCGTGACGCTGGTGCACGGCGTCACCGGGTCGGGCAAGACTGCCGTGTACTTGGCGGCGATGCAGCGGGTTCTTGCCGCCGGTCGTTCTGCCATCCTGCTCGTTCCCGAGATCGGCCTCACGCCGGTCGCTGCCGCGAACCTGTACCAGATCTTCGGTGAGCAGGTGGCGGTGCTGCATTCCGCCCTCTCCGACGGCGAACGAGCCCAGCAGTGGCACCGCATCCGGCGCGGGGAAGCAAAGATCGTGGTCGGCACGCGCTCTGCGGTCTTCGCGCCCGTGAGCGACCTGGCCCTCATCGTGGTGGACGAGGAGCATGACACTTCCTACAAGCAGGAAGAGACGCCCCGCTACCACGGGCGCGACGTCGCCGTCATGCGCGGCAAGCTGGCAAGAGCCGCGGTCGTGCTGGGATCGGCTACGCCTTCGCTCGAATCCTTCCATAACGCCGCCAGCGCCAAGTACCAGCTTCTCGAACTGAAGGAGCGCGTCGAGCAGCGGCCGTTGCCCGAGGTCGCGCTGGTGGACATGCGCCAGGAGTTCCAACAGACCGGCGAAGAGCACGTCTTCTCCCGCCGCCTGGTGGAGGAGATCAACGACCGCCTGGCCCGCGGCGAGCAGGCCATGATCCTGATGAACCGCCGCGGCTACTCGTCGGTGGTGCTCTGCCGCGCCTGCGGCGAGACCCTGCAGTGCAAGAACTGCGCCATCGCTCTCACCCACCACAAGCGCGACCAGAAGCTGGAATGCCATTACTGCGGATATCGCGAGCGGGTGCCGCAAAAGTGTCCCAAGTGCGGCAGCGAGTACATCTACTTCCTCGGCGCGGGCTCGGAGAAGCTGGAAGACCTGCTGCACGGCGCCTTTCCCACCGCGCGCATCGGGCGGCTCGACCGCGACACGGTGCGCGCGCGAGGCGACTTCGAGCGCGTCCTCAACGCGCTGCATGCCGGGGAACTCGACCTGCTGGTGGGCACGCAGATGATCGCCAAGGGACACGATATCCACGGGGTCACGCTGGTCGGCGTGGTGGGCGCCGATTTCGCCCTCGGCTTCCCGGATTTCCGCGCCGCCGAACGCACCTTCCAATTACTGACCCAGGTCGCGGGCCGCGCCGGACGCGGCGAAACACCCGGCAAGGTCGTCCTGCAAACCTGGTTTCCCGACCACTACGCCATCCAGTTCGCTGCCACCCACGATTACGCCGGATTCCAGGAGAAGGAGCTGCGCTACCGCCGCTGGATGCACTACCCGCCCTTCAGCGCGCTGGCCAACGTGCTGGTGCGCAGCGGCAAGCTGGAAGAAGCGCTGCGCTGGTCCGGGCTGCTCGGGCAGTGGTTCCACAAGACCCGGCTGGACGGCATCCGCGTGCTCGGGCCCGCGGCGGCACCCATCGTGCGCCTCAAGCGCGACTACCGCTATCACTTCGTCCTGAAGTCGCCTTCTCGGCAGAAGCTGAACGACGCTCTGCGCGCCATGCTCCAGCACGCGGAGCAGCACCGCGTCCCGCGCACCAACGTGATCGTGGATGTGGACGCCCTCTCGCTGCTGTAGCGGTCGGCAATCAGCACTCAGCATTCAGCCCGCGATAAGCGCGGATTAGTGTGGGCTGAGTGCTGAAAGCTGACTGCTGAGTCCTATCTCAGTTCCGAGATGCCCGTACCCGGGAACGGCGACGGCATGAACGTCAGCAGGAACATGACCAGGCCCAGCACGGCGAGCGCGTAGCGTCCGGGGGAGAGATCGGGTCCGCGCTGCACATTCGGATGCCGCATTCCGGTGATCAGCAGCAACATCGACCAGAGTCCCCAACCCGACCAGTACTTGGTCAGGTAAACGAGCACCACGACCGTGAGCAGCGACACCCAGCGGTGCAGGTGCGGCTTCACGGCATAGACGATGTGCCCGCCATCGAGCTGTCCGCCGGGCAACAGGTTCAGCGCCGTGGCAAACATCCCCACCCAGGCAGCGAGCGCCGTGGGATGCAGATAGAGGGCCTGCAACGGGACGCGCGCAACGTCCGCATGGCTGCCCAGGGCCCTCAGCGCGTACTGGACGTAGTAGAAGATTTCGGGGTACCCCAGCGGTATGGCAGATGCCACCACTCCCGTCGGCATCTTTTTCGACAGCAGCAGCGAGACCGCCAGCGTCACCACCGCCACCACGAATCCGGCGATGGGGCCGGCAATGCCGATATCGAAGAGTTGCGCGCGGTTGCGGATGGGCGACTTGATGCGGATCACCGCCCCCAGCGTCCCGATCAGGGTCGGCGCCGGGATGAAGTAGGGAAGCGTCGCGAACACGCGGTAGCGCACGCAGTAGAGGTAATGCCCCATCTCATGGCAGAACAGGATCAGCAGCAGCGTCGCCGAGAAGGGCACGCCCAGCAGCAGCCGCGACGGCTGTGCCAACACCCACCGCAACGGAAACCACCAGAACAGCACCTGGCTGGAGGTGGCATCGTCCGGGATGGGCGGAAACGCCGGCAGGTTGGCGTGGAAGTTGTATTCGAGGCGCGCCCCCACCACCAGCGTGGTGAAGATCGTCAGCAGGAACAGCAGCGCGTGCAGCCAGTAACGCCGGCGCGGAGGCTCCACCGCATACACCTCGAGCGGACGATAGAGCTCGAACGTCGAGGACGGGACGGGTGGTTCGGGCGGCGAGAGGGGCGGGTTCGGCTCAGACATGGGGCACAAATACTCGGGGGTACGGCGTGCGCGCGCGACCGGCCGAACCTAGTCGATAGACTGCAATTCTTTCCCCGGCTTGAAGCGGACCGCCTTGCCGGGAGGGATGTTGACCTCGGCGCCGGTGCGCGGGTTGCGTCCGATGCCGGTCTTGCGCGGGCGCACGTTAAAGACGCCGAAGCCGCGCAGCTCGATGCGGTCGCCGTGGGCCAGCGCCTTCTTCATGCTGTCGAAGACGGTCTCGACCGCCAGCTCCGCCTTGGTCTTGGTGATGCCCGTTTTACTCACCACTTCATTGATGATGTCCAGCTTGATCACAAGCAGCTCCAGACCGGCGTCGCGCTGAGCCCGCCCGACGCACACTGTTGAAATACCTGTAAAGCACGGATACTACGGACTTTAGCCCCTATTTGTCAACGACGGGGGTTGCGATTAAGATGGGCACACCGTTCCAGCCTGCCGCAGGGTCGCACGGCGATAAGTCCCTGCCGGACAAGAACCTAGCAATCCCGAGGAGCGAAATGTCCATTAAGAGTGACCGCTGGATCCGCAAGATGGCGCTGGAGCACGACATGATCAACCCCTTCTCCGAGAAGCAGATGAGCCAGGGTGTGATCAGCTACGGGGTGTCCAGCTACGGCTACGACCTGCGGGTGGCCGACGAGTTCAAGATCTTTACCAACGTCAACTGCACCATCGTGGATCCCAAGGCTTTCGACGAGCGCTCCTTCGTTACCATTCGCTCAGAATGCGCCATCATCCCGCCCAACTCCTTCGCCCTGGCGCGCTCCATCGAGTACTTCAAGATCCCGCGCGACATCCTGACCATCTGCGTGGGCAAAAGCACCTACGCGCGCTGCGGCATCATCGTGAACGTCACTCCCTTCGAGCCGGAGTGGGAGGGCTTCGTGACCCTGGAGATCTCCAACACCACGCCCCTGCCGGCCAAGATCTACGCCAACGAGGGCCTGTGCCAGATCGTCTTCTTCCAGTCCGACGAGATGTGCGAAGTCAGCTACAAAGACCGCAACGGCAAGTACCAGGCACAGAAGGGCATCGTGCTGCCGAAACTCTAGATATAAGTCGCTCAGAAGGCGGGGCACAAGCCGCGCCTGTTTCTTTGCGGGCAAAAGCAAATGGCACGGCGTCTGCCGTGCCGGCTAACGACAAGCGACCAACGGCTAGCGGTTGTTCTGCCCGCCGTTCTCGCCTTCCTTGTACATGTATTTGATGGATGGCTTGTAGATGAGCAGGTTTGCCTGCCCGCTGCGCGTGACTTTGATGCAGGTCTTGTCGTACCACTCGATGTAGCCGTGCACCAGTTCGCCATCTTTGAGCACGATGACCATCGGGGTCTTGGACTGCATCTGCTTCTGGTAATAGAAGTTCTCGGCGTGGGTCTGCTCGGCCGGCGGGGTCTTCTTGGCGGGGCGCTCCCGGCGCTCCATCAAGACCTGGCCGCCATTTCCCTCGGGACGGGTCAGCGTGGGGCGGATCAGTTTGCGATTCGCGAAATCGTCCGTCTCAGGAGCACGACGCGGCGCGGTGGATTCTATTTCCTTCATCTCGATACCGTGCTCCGTCCGCCCTTGGGACAATTCCTTCGCTTGCGGTTCCGGCGCGGTCGAACTTGCTGGACGCGACACGAACACCTCGCGCGGCAAAACTTTCCAGGATTGACCCCAGGACGACCTTTTGTGGGCTGAACTTGGGTTAACGGTATCACAGGCGAGGACGGAGTGACAATGAGTGGGCAGTGGACAGTGGGTAGTGGTCAGACCTTTGTTGATGGACCGATTTACCAGTGAGTAAACGTTCGGCTAGGTCCTCTCCAGCGATGTGGCGAAGGCGTCTAGCGAGAGCGACCGCAGCAGGTTGCGCCGCATGCCGGCCTGAACCTCGTCCAGGCGCTGGGCCGCCGCGGCGATCCAGTCAAAGTCCACCGGTCCCGACAGTCGTTCCAGTTCGGCGGCAATATCCGTGTTTCGCACCAGGTCCTTGGTCCCCGATTTCACGAACAGCAGGTCTTCCAGAAGCAGATATGTCGCGTGGAGCAGGTCGTCGGTCTTTTCTTTGCCGTCAGCACCGGCGCGGTAGGTTTCGGTGGTGCGGAACAGGTCGCTGTGTTCCTTGGCCTCGATGGCGGTGGCCAGCAGGGTGAGCGCGTCCTTGCGCGCGCTCATGTAGGCAGCCAGGTCGAAGGTGCGAGCGCAGCCGACGGCGCCGCCGCTCAGCCGCGCCACCAGTGCGCGTTGCTTGGCGTTCCACTCCGGACGGCGCTTGGCCAGGTCCTGCTCGATCTCGCGCGCCGGAAGCGCGGCCAGGGTCAGCGTCATGCAGCGCGAGCGGATGGTAGGCAGCAGTTCGCCCGGGTTGGTGGTCAGCAGAAAGAGCGTGGCGAACTCCGGCGGCTCCTCCAGCACTTTGAGCAGGGAATTGGCCGCCTCTTTCATGAATACCGAGTCGGTGAAGATGTACACGCGCTCCCGGCCGTCGCTGGGCCGGTAGTAGATGCTTCCGACCACGTGCCGCACCTGCCCAACCTTGATCATCATCTGCGGGGGGTCGGGCGGGATGACCAGCACGTCCGGATGGGTCTGGAGAAAGATGCGGGTATCCTTCTTGTCGGCATCGCGCAGGCCTTCGCGGGCTTCCACCGCTTCAGCGAAGCGCGCGTCGAGGTCGTCGGCCTCGGCGATGCGGGTGCAGTTCGAGCACTTGCCGCAGAAGTCGGGCAGGTCGCCGGCCGGCGGCTGAAGGCAGTTCAGCGCTTTGGCCATCATCTGCGCCAGCGTGTACTTGCCCGCGCCCGCAGGCCCGGCGAGGATGATGCCCTGCGGCAGACGCCCGCCCTGCAACATTTGCCGAAGCTGCGTGACGACCCGCTCGTTGCCGTGGAAATCGCGGAAGCCCATGACTAGAATCCGGACGCCTTCTTGCCCGTCAGCCTCCGCCGCACTTCGGCCACGATCTGCGGGTGCACGACCTCGGCGGGCGGCTTGGCGTCCACGGCGAAGACGCGGTCGGGCTCGCGCTTGGCGATCTCGAGATACTTGTCGAGCACGCGCTGGAAGAACGCCCGGTTCTCCTGCTCGAAGCGGTTCTCGTCGGCGATGGAGTTCGGATCTTTCGCCAGATTGCGCTTGCGCGCGCGGGCTACGCTCTTGGCGACGTCGGAGACCATCAGGATGGTCATGTCCGGTTGCAGCCCCTGGCAAAGGATTTCATGGAGTCGCAGGACGGGCTCGCTGCCCAATTTGCGACCGCCGCCCTGGTAGGCCTCGCTGGAGTCGGTGAAGCGGTCGCACAGGACGAACTTGCCGGCGTTCAAGGCAGGGAGGATGACCTCGTGGATATGCTGCGCCCGCGAGGCGAACATCATGGCCAGCTCGGCCCACGGCGAGAGGTCGCCGGTGTGGGAATCGAGCAGTACGGCGCGGATCTTCTCGCCTGCGGGCGTGCCGCCGGGCTCGCGCGTCACCACCACCTCGACTCCTTCGGCGCGCAGGACGGCCGCCAGCTTCTCCAGTTGCGTGCTCTTCCCGCAACCGTCGAGCCCCTCGATGGTGATGAACTTCCCGCGCGTTTTCCTGCCAGACACGCGGAAATCATATCATCCGACCTGTGCTACACTCCGGCTGCACGTCCCCCAAAATTCCCATCCCTGGGAGCCCTGACCCTTGCTGAAGGAGGCCAGTCATGCGCCTCGGCGACTACATCGACGATTACTGTTCCCGCTGCAAGCTCTCCACCGACCACGCCATCGTGTCCATGGTCGGCGAGGAGGTCAAGAAGGTCCGCTGCCGCACCTGTAGCTACGAGCACAACTACCGCAAGAACAAGGGCGGCAAGCAGATGACCAAGCAGGAAGCCTTCGACAAGCTGCTGGCCACTGCCAAGGAGCAGCTCGGCGGCGGAAAGAAATAAGCCGGTTCACGAGCGACGTCGCCAAGCAGGCTGAGAATTTCCTATCCCCATTCCTCCCCCGCATCCTCTGCGTTCTCTGCGGTTAATTCTCTTTTTCTTCCACGCCCGCGAACAGGTCGGTTTCGGGTTCCACATGGCGCGGCCGGGTGGACGCCGCCAGGTGGAAAGTTTCCTGCGTCCCGCGCTGCCGCACCGCATTCTCGAAGATCGAGAAGAGCGGTGACTGCGATGTGTGCGCCTTGAAGGCGGCGATCTTCCTCTCCAGCAGGTCTTTGCCGACCTCGATCACGGCCGTGACCGGCGAGAGCGACACTGGTTGACGGTCCGGGAGCGTGAACAGCGCGGTCGCGTAGTACAGCTTCTGGGTCCGGTGCGGCTCCAGCCCTCCATTGAGCTGCTCGGGGTAACGGTTCGAGCGCCCCGCCCAGTGGTAGGCCAGTGTCGTGAACAGAGAAACCATCGAGTGGTCGGGATGGGCGGTGATGGCCCCCTCCGGACCTATGGTGACGATCACGTGGGGCTGGATCTGCCGGATGCGGCGCGCCACCTGGCCGACGACTTCGTTGAAGTCCACGCGGTCGAGTCCGGCATCCGGATAATCCATGCACTCGTGCTGCCGGATGTTCAGGATCTGGCAGGCGCGAGCAAGTTCCTGGCGCCGCAGCGTCCCGAGATCCTGGTCCGAGCGGGCGCTGCCCCTATGCGTGGCCGCCTGCCCGGGGGTCAGGCAAAGCAAGTGGGTCTGTACCCCGCGCGAGGCATAGTGCAGCAGCGATCCGCCGAACCCGCCGGCTTCGTCGTCGGGATGGGCGGTCACACAGAGCAGGTGAAGCATGTTTCGGTCGTCCTCCGGGGATGGAGATTCTTCATGTGTAACACGGGGAGAAGCGAGTCGTCAGTCGTCGGACGAGATCGAAGCCGCCTCCGGCGCCGGGGGCACAGACTCCTCCAGCATGAACTCCAGCACCGCCTGCGAGGTCTGCCAAACCGGTGCGAATGACAGCCGATGCAGCGGCGACGGCCCGTGCTCGCGCAGCACCCGGATGTGCTGGGGCGTGGAGTACCCCTTGTTGGTGCGCAGGCCGTAGATGGGGAACACCGCGTCCCATTCCCGCACCATTCGGTCGCGCTCCACCTTGGCGATGACGGAGGCGGCGGCGATCGAGGCGGAGAGCGCGTCGCCGTGGATGATGGGCGTCTGCGGGCAGTCGAACTCGATGCGCAACGCGTCGATCAGCAGGTGCTCGGGGCGGGGACTCAGTTGCGCCACCGCTTCCAGCATGGCCAGCCGTGAGGCGTGATAGATGTTGATCTGGTCGATGCGCGCCGCGTCCACCGCGGCGAAGGCGATGGCCAGCGCGTGCTCGCGGACCTTCTCCGCCAGCCGGTCGCGATCTTTCTCCGGCAGCAGCTTGGAGTCGCGCAGCCCGCGGATGCGGTACGCGGGATCCAGGATCACCGCCGCCGCCACCACCGGCCCGAACAGAGACCCGCGCCCCACTTCGTCCACCCCCGCCACCAGCCGCAGACCCTGCGCCCAAAGCTGCTTCTCGTATTTCGTCGTGCACTTCAGCCGCTTGAGCAGGCGCATTTTTGCCGCGGCAGGGGAGAGCTCTTTCGCCGGTTTCGCTTTTGCGGGCACGGGAGGATTGCGACGATTCTAACCGGAAAACCTAGCACGAAGACACACGGCAGAACGAAGAAGTTAGAACGAAGAATGCAGAAGTAAGAAGGGTGGCGCAGGGCTTTAGCCCTGCAGTCCAGTCCGCCAATGAAGACGGCTTTAGCCGCTGAGGTACATAACTCAATGCGCCGCAGCGGCTAAAGCCGATGATCCTGCCAATATCTTCCGCAGGCCTGAAGGCCTGCTCCACCCTTACTCCGCTTCGCGCAGGCGTGCGGCCTTGCCGCGCAGCTCGCGCAGGTAGAAGAGCTTGGCGCGGCGGACCTTGCCGGAACGCACCACTTCCACCTTGTCGATGACTTTCGAATTTCGGGGGAAGATGCGCTCCACGCCGTGGCCGAAGCTCATCTTGCGCACCGTGAAGCTGCCCTGGGGGCCGTTGCGGCTGGCGATAACCGTGCCCTCGAAGGCCTGCAAGCGCTCCTTGTCGCCTTCCTTGATCTTCACGTGCACGCGCACCGTGTCGCCCGGCTTCATGGCCGGGAGGTCCGTGCGCTGCAGCTTGGCGGTCAACTTTTCCATTACTGTGCTCATAGCCTTTTTCCTTCCAGATGCGGAGCGCCTGGGCCCGCAGGATTCTAATCCTTACCGCTTCGTATGGAAGCGATCAAACTTTTGTCTTCCTCGCTCAACGCGACCTGCTCCAGCAGGTCGGGGCGATTGCGGAGTGTCTTTTCCAGCGCCTTGCGCCGCCGCCAGCGCCGGATCTGCTCGTGGTTCCCGTTCACCAGGACCTCGGGCACCGGCATCCCGCGGTATTCCGCCGGACGCGTGTAGTGCGGGTAATCCAGCAGCCCGCCGGAAGCGCAGGTCGCTATTGGACCATCGCCCCTGACAGCCGAGGCGGCTGTCCCACACGTGAACGATTCCTGCTGTGCCGACGCCTCATTTCCCAGCGCGCCGGGGATGAGCCGCGTCACCGCGTCCAGCACGATGGCCGCGCCCAGCTCGCCGCCGCTCAGCACGAAATCGCCGATCGACAGCTCGCGGTCGGCCAGGTGCTCAGCCACGCGCTCGTCCACGCCCTCGTAACGGCCGCAGATGAGCACGATGCGCTCCAGCCCCGCCAGCTCCTCGGCCACGCTTTGGCGGAAGATCTGTCCGCCGGCCGAGAGCAGGATCACCGACTCCTTGTTCTCCCGGCGGTGCCCGCGCGGCGCGATCTTCAGCGACTCGGCGCATTCGAAGATAGGCTCGGGCTTGAAGACCATGCCCTCGCCGCCGCCGAACGGCCGGTCGTCCACGGTGCGATGCTTGTCGCGCGTGAACCCCCGCAGGTCGTGCACTCCGATGTCAATGAGCCCGGCTTCGCGCGCCCGGCGCACGATGCCGTGTTCCAGCGGCCCGCGGAAAAAGTCCGGAAAAATCGTGAAAATTTCGAATTTCATCCGAACGATCCCGCCGCTCGAGATCCCTCGCTTCGCTCGGGATGCCGCCAGCGGGCTCAGACGCCCGCTAAACGGCGGCACTTCATTCCCGTGCCTGCCAACCTACTCGCCGCGCTGCCGGCGTTTTTCTTCCTCGCTCAGCGGCGCGTCCAATTCCAAAAGCCCTTCGGGCAGCGCCATCTCCAGGCGCTTGCGCTCGATATCAAGCGACTTCACGAACTCGGCGGCGAAGGGGACCAGGTATTCCTTGTCTTCTTTCTTCACCACCAGCAGCGGCGCCTCTCCCGCGCCCGGCTGCACGTCCTCGATGCGCCCGATCTCTTTGCCGTCCGCGATCACCGCGCATCCCACCAGGTCGGCGATGTACGCCGCGCCCGGCTTCAGCGGCGCCCGCTCTTCCTGCGGGATCTGGATCTCGCAGCCGATCAACCCCTCGGCGTCCGAAATCGAATCCACGCCGCGGAACTTCAGCACGATGCCGCCCTTGTGCTCCCAGCTCGTTTCCAGCTCGAGCTGTCGGCGCGACCCGTCGGCGGCGAGCGCGAACAATCGTTTCCGCTCGCGGAAGCGCTCCGGGAAATCGGTGTGGATCTCGGCGGCGACCTCGCCGCGACGTCCCTGGGTACGGGTCACGCGGGCGATGGTGATGAACGCGTCCGTTATTCCAGAATCTCCAGCGTGTAGCGCTTTTTTAGCTTCATGCCGGCGGCGCCCAGGATGGTGCGGATGGACCGCGCCGTGCGCCCCTGCTTGCCGATCACCTTGCCCAGGTCTGCGGGCGAAACCCGCAACTCGAGCACCGTGATCTGCTCACCGTCAACCGCCTGTACGGAGACTTTTTCGGGTTCGTCGACCAGCGCCTTCGCGATCTGCTCGACCAACGCGCGCATGTCCCCACCCGGCTCCGTCGTCATCATCGAGCTCCTGAGTGGTGTGGGGCCTGAATTCCTGCAACCCTAAGAACAGGCAGTATTAAGCCGCGGTTCCTGCCGGCGCGTTCCTGGCCAGGAGCTTGCCAACGGTCTCGGATACCTGCGCGCCCTTCGACTTCCAATAATCGATGCGGTCGCGCTTCAAATCCACGGAGGCTGGGCTGGTGCGGGGATTGTAGGTTCCCACGACCTCCACCGGGCGGCCGTTACGGGCGCGCTCTTTCTCGATCACCACGATGCGGTAGTACGGTTTCTTGGGCGCACCTATGCGCGCCAGACGGATCATTAACACGTAAACAGTTGTCCTTTCTTATCTTTCCGCTGATGTGCGGACAATCCAGTATTATCGCGTATCTGGCGGGGTTTTGACAACCGGGAAGGCTAGGCTGACCTAGCGCTTCAGAGACCTGAAACCAATCACAATCGGCACCAACCAGCCGAGTAGTAAAGCAGTCCAGAGTACAGAAAAAATCACGTTTGAGAGCGGTTCCGGGATTCGGTCTAGCCATTGAGCCAGTGGGCCAATGCGTGTCTCTCGGAGGATGACGTTCCCGATGACAAGCCAAAGTACGCCCGCAAACCACGCGATACCAACCGCCACGAAGATGAAGGGTCTGACTCGCACGCGAGATCCTTCGCGGCAGGGCCGCTCAGGATGACGGCGGCGGGCTCCCGCTCCCGTCGCGCAACGCGCTCCGGTCGCTCACGCCCGCCAAGCGCCGTCACATTCCCGGCAGCTTCATTCCCGCCAGGCGCTTGTTCATGAAGCTGGATTTCGACATGCTCTTGAACATTTTGCGCATCTGGGCGTACTGGCGGAGGAGCTGGTTGACCTCCTGCACGCTGGTGCCGGAGCCGCGCGCGATGCGCTTGCGGCGCGAGCCGTTGATGGCCTCGTGGTGCTCGCGCTCGTAGGAGGTCATGGAATTGATGATGGCCTCCACGCGCACCAGTTGCTTCTCGTCCACCTTGTCGGAATGCGCCTGGAGCTGCGCGAACGGCCCGATGCGCGGCAGCATGCCCATGATGCTCTGCAGCGAGCCCATCTTCTTCACCTGCCGGAGCTGGTCGCGGAAGTCTTCGAGCGAGAAGCCGTCGCCGGAGAGCGCCTTGGCCGCGAACTCCGCCGACTTCTTCTTGTCCACCTGCTGCTCGGCCTTCTCGATCAGCGAGAGGATGTCGCCCATGCCCAGGATGCGGCCCACGATGCGGTCGGGGTGGAAGGGCTCGAGCGCGTCGTACTTCTCGCCCACGCCGATGAACTTGATGGGCTGGCCGGTGACGTTACGGATGGAGAGCGCTGCGCCACCGCGCGCGTCGCCGTCCATCTTGGTCAGCACCACGCCGGTGAGCGTGAGCTTTTTGTGGAACTCGTCGGCGGACTTGACCGCGTCCTGGCCGGTCATGGAGTCTGCGACAAACAGGATCTCCTGCGGGTTGAGCAGCTTCTTGAGCGACTGCATCTCCTCCATGAGCTGCTCGTCGATGTGCAGGCGGCCGGCGGTGTCCACGATCAGCACATCGCAGCCGGTGTTGATGGCCTCGCGCCGCGCCTCTTTCGCCAGTCGCTCCACCGTCGCCGTGTTCGCTTCCGTGACCTGGCCCTCGTAAAGATTGCCCTTGATCGCGCCCGCCACCACCTTCAACTGCTCGCGCGCGGCGGGGCGGTAGACGTCCACCGACACCAGCATCGGGCGGTGCCCCCCGGCCTTGAGCCAATGCGCCAGCTTGCCCGAAGTGGTGGTCTTGCCGGAGCCTTGGAGGCCGGCCATCAGGATCACGGTCGGCGGCTGCGAGGCGAACTTCAGCTTGGCGGTGTCCTTGCCCAGGACGTTGATGAGCTCGTCGCGGACGATCTTCACCACCTGCTCGGCGGGCGAGAGCGCAGTCATCACTTCCTGGCCGACCGCCTTCTCCCGGATGCGGTCGATCAGCTCCTTGACCACCTTGAAGTGGACGTCGGCTTCCAGCAGCGCCAGGCGGAGCTCGCGCAGCGCTTCGCCGATGTTCTCCTCGTTCAGCGTGCCCTGGCCGCGGAGGTTCTTGAATGCCCGTTGTAGTTTTTCGGAAAGGTTCTCAAACATAAGCAGAAAGCCCGCTCGAAACCTCTATTGTATCAGCCGCTTGGGTGGGCTTTTCTGTAGCTGCGCTGCACAGAAGATTTAACCGCACAGTACGCAGAGGAACGGAATTCAGAAGATTCTCTGCGATCTCGGCGCTCTCTGCGGTTCAGCTCTTTCTTGGCGCTTCCGAGATGCCGACGTCCACCCACTCACCGTCCGCCGGGAGCGCTACGCGCTCGCGCAGTCGTTCCGCTTCGAGCTGGAACGCCAGGTCCTCGCGCGTGACGATGCAGTGGTTGATGGCGTCCATGTGCACCGCGACCACCTGAGTCTTGGGCGCCGCCTGGCACACCCGGATCACGTCTTCCGGCGTCATGGTGATGGGATCGCCTTGCAGGAACCGCGCCCCGCCCGCATTGACCACGGTCGTCGCCGGATGGAACTCGTGCAGAGGCCCGGCGACCTCCTCGCACCAGATGGTGTCGCCGGCGATATAGAGCGTCGGCTCACCCGACGCGCGCAGCACGAATCCTGACACCGGCGCCATCTTCTTCCCAATCTCTCCGGTGCCATGCCGCCCGCCGGTGCGGTGGATGGTGATTCCGCCCCAAGTATGTGTGGGATAGCCGCCTGCGGCTGTCTTGACGATCGGCGTCACGTTCGTGAACCCGGCGGCGCGGAATTTCGGCTCATCTTCCGGTTGCCCCAGCAGTGGCATGTTCTTGGGGATGATCTCGGCCGCCGCTGCGTCCCAGTGATCGCGATGGGTGTGCGTCACCAGCACCGCCTCCACCCCGCGCAGCACGTCCTCGACCGGCTCGGGCAGCTCCACCAGCGGGTTGGGCCGCGGGTTCGGCGAGTTGTCGATCGCTGTCATGGCCCCGGCCCGGCTCAACATGGGATCGACCAGCAGCCTGTGCCCGGCATACTCCAGCTTCAGCGTGGCGTGACGGATGAGTCGGATCTTCATGGAAGAAACCCTACCACGGAGACGCGGAGATACGGAGGAAGGCAGAACAAAGAGCGAAGAACGAAGAATGCAGAAGTCACTTCTTCCATCTGCGATCTGACTTCTTCGATCTTCGATTCAGCTTCTGTTGCCTCCGTGGAGGATGTTATTTCTTCTTCTTCGGCACCATGATCAGGAACACGTTGCGGTCGTGCGCACCGGCGCTCGGCACCACGAATTGCAGTTGGTAGCCTTCTTCCCAGGCGCGGTTCAACTCATCTTCCAGGTGGATCTCGGTGACGCGCGGCGCCAACACGCGGTACGGCTTCAATTTCGGCGCTTTCATGGCAATAGCAGCCATACGGACCTCCGGGTGATTTCGCGGAAACTGTAGTCCTGCGCACGGCTCCAGGCAAGGGCGGACATCACCGCTTGCTGGCCACGGGCGCGAAGACCCCCTGGGCCGCCAGTACGGTGTTGCAGTGGATGGTGATCGTGTCGAGCACGTTCTGCGCATACCCGCCCGCAAAGGTGACCATCACCGGGATGCCGCGCGCCTTGGCCGCCTTGAACACCAGCAGGTCGCGCTGTTTCAGGCCTTCGATGGTCAGCATTAATCCGCCCAACTGGTCTTCCTTGTAGGGGTCGGCGCCCGCCACGTAGCAGAGCAGTTCGGGATCGAATTGCCGCAGCCCGGCGCTGAGCGCATTCTCCAGCCAGGAGAGGTACTCGTCGTCGGTGGTGCCGTCCGGCAGGTTCACGTCGATGGTCGAGGGCGGCTTCCACGCCGGGTAGTTGTTCTCCTGGTGCAGCGAGATGGTGAACACATCGCCCTCGAAGGACTCCATGTCGGAGGTGGGCCCGATGCGGCTCATGGTGGCCCGCGACCACGCGGGCAGCGGCTGCGCCTGCGAATCCTGCGGCGCGAAGATGACTGCCGTCCCATTGCCCTGGTGAACGTCGCAGTCCACGGTCATGGCCCGCTTGATCTTCCTGTCCTTCTGCATCCGCCGGATGGCGATGGCGATGTCGTTGATCATGCAAAATCCTTCACCATGGTCGGGGAAGGCGTGGTGAAAGCCGCCTCCGATCTGGAAGGCGACACGGTCGCGCAGCGCGTGCTCCGCTGCCGAGATGGTGCCTCCCGCCGCCAGCCAGAAGGACTGCACCAGCGCCAGCGAGTACGGGACCTCCATCTGCAGCTCTTCCCGCGGCGAGAGCGTCCCGTTCTTCAGCTTGCCCACGTAGTCAGACGTGTGCGCCAGCCGGACGTCGTCGTCCGAGGCCGGCTCCGGCTCGAGGAAGTCCTCGGCGCCGGCGATCCCTTCTTGCAGCAGCTGGTTGTGGATCAGCCGGAACTTGTGCGCCGGGAACACGTGCTCCCCGATCGGCAGGTAATACCCGTCGCTGTAGATCAGCTTGAAGGGAAGCATACGGCCCTGCGGGCGAACCGTCAGAATAGCCCACCCGGTGGCCGCTCGTCATTACCGTCGCTCTCGCAGCAGGTGCTCGACGCCGATTTCGCTACTTGCGCTTCGGAGGCGCGGCGGGCGGCGGCACCGGCCGGCGGATGGGGATGATGGCGCCCTTGGACGCGTCGGCCGGCGCCTGCGCGTGCGCGATCATCTCTCTCTGCAATTGCAGGATGAATTCCTGGATCTGCCGCTGCATCTCCTCCATGCGCTCGCGCATTTGCAGGATGATGGCGATGCCCGAGATGTTCACCCCCAGCTCGCGCGCCAGCGAGAGGATGAACTCCAGCCGCTGCAGGTCCTCATCCGTGTACAGCCGCGTGTTGCCCTCGGTGCGCGACGGCTTCAGCAGCCCTTCGCGCTCGTACAGCCGCAGCGTCTGCGGATGGATGCCGTACATCTCGGCCACCGCGCTAATCATGTAGGCACCTTTTGTTTTCCGCTTGGCCATAGTTCCTTCGCGTCGCTCAGGATTTCGCCTGCGGGCTCCCGCTCGACTCCGCCTCGCTCACGCCCGCAAAGCGGCTCAACATGTACGCGCCTTTGGTCTTACGCTTCGCCATGATTGAGCACTTAGCGATTTGCTATTAGCGATTAGCCATCAATGGACAGCTAAACGCCAATCGCTAATAGCTAATCGCCTCACACTTTCGCGAACAGCTCCGCCCTCGGGTCGTCCGGGTTCAGCTTGGCCAGCTCGCGCAGGATCTCCTTGGAGCGTTCGTCGTGCACCTGCGGAACCACGACCTTCACTTCCACGATCTGGTCGCCGCGCACTCCGTCCCTGGTCGCCGAGGACACGCCCTTCTCCCGCAGGCGCAGCTTCTGTCCGCTCTGCGTGCCCGGCGGCACCTTCATCTGGGTGCGCCCGTCGACGGTGGGGACTTCGATCTTCGCTCCCAGTGCGGCCTCGGTCGCGGTGACCGGCACTACCACGTGGATGTCGTCGCCGTCGCGCTTGAACACCGGGTGCTCGCCGATACGGACGATGATGTACAGATCGCCGTTCGGCCCGCCGTTGCGCCCCACATTCCCTTTTCCGCCCAGCCGGATGCGCTGACCGTCGCGCGTGCCCGCCTTGATGCGCACCTCCAGCGGCTCGGTCCGGCTCACCGACCCCTGTCCGCCGCACACGTGGCATCCCGACTGCGCCTTGCCTGTTCCGTGGCAGCGCGGGCATTGCAGGTTGAACTTCATACGGTTGGCCGTCTGCTGGACCTGCCCTTTGCCGCCGCACTCCGGGCATGGCCCACTCGCTTGCAGCACGCCCGTGCCGCGGCAGTTGGCGCATTGCTCGCCGTGCTGCACGTTGATCCGCATCACCCCGCCGCGGATCGCCGTCCAGAAGGGAACACTCACCTGGTATTCGAGGTCGGATCCCGGCTCGGGACCGTGCGGCTGCGCGCCGCGTCCGCCGCCGAAGATGGAAGAGAAAATGTCGCGGAACCCGCCACCGCCCGGCTGCGCGCCGCCTCCGGTGAAATCGGAAAAATCGAAGCCGCTGAAATCGAACGGCACTTCCTGGGCGTGGCCTTGCCCGCCGCCGGGAAAGCCCGCGAATCCGCCGCCACGCGCGTACGCTGCGGCCGCCGCCGGATCGATGTTGTCCGAGTAGAACCCGAGCTGGTCGTAGATCTTGCGCTTCTTGGGATCGGAAAGGACGTCGTGGGCCTCGGAGAGCTCCTTGAACTTCTCCTCCGCCTTCTTGTCGCTGGGATTGACGTCGGGATGGTACTTGCGCGCGAGTTTGCGGAACGCCTTGCGGATGTCGTCTGCGGACGCAGTCTTTTTTACGCCAAGAACGCCGTAATAATCTTTGGTCTGCGTAGCCATAGGGTTCCTTCGACTCGTCGCTACGCTCCTCGCTCAGGATTTCGCCGGCGGGCTCCCGCTTCGCTCACGCCCGCCAAGCGGCTCAACTTCACGTCCAGCACGCCGTAGTAGTCCTTGCTCTGTGTGGCCATTGCAAGTACCGCGAGTCTAAAACAAACGAGGCGAAGACCCCCAAAAGATCATTCGCCCCCACAAAAGCATTCAGAGATCCTTCGCGGCCTTCGGCCGCTCAGGATGACCGCGGCGGGGCTCAGACGCCCCGCCATGCGCGGTCACTTCTTTTCGTCCACGTCCACGTACTCGGCGTCAATCACGCCTTCGTCTTTCTTCTTGGCCTCGCCGTTGCCGCCGCCCGGGGCCTGCGCTCCGGGTTGCGGACCGGCCTCGGCGCCCGGAGGCGGGGCAGCCTGTTTGTACATGGCCTCAGCCAGTTTGTGCGACGCCTTGGTCAGGGTCTCCTGCGCGTGCTTCATCTGCGCCGCGTCGCCGGACTCCAGCGCCTTCTTGGCGTCGGCCAGCGCGTTCTCCACGTCGCCGCGCTCGCTGCCGGTGATCTTGTCCCCGTGCTCCTTCAGCATCTTCTCGATGTTGTAGACCATGGAGTCGAGCTGGTTGCGCGAATCGATCTCCTCGCGCTTGGCTTTGTCTTCCGCGGCGTGCGCCTCGGCCTCCTTGGCCATCTTGTCGACCTCCTCCTTCGACAGGCCCGAGGACGAGGTGATGGTGATCTTCTGGTCCCGGCTCGTGGCCCGGTCCTTGGCGGTGACGTTCAGGATGCCGTTGGCGTCGATGTCGAAGGTGACTTCGATCTGCGGCACTCCGCGCGGGGCCGGCGGCAGGCCCGTCAACTGGAACTTGCCCAGCGTCCGGTTGTGCGCCGCCATGGGGCGTTCGCCCTGCATCACGTGCACCTCCACCGACGTCTGGCTGTCGGCCGCGGTGGAGAACACCTCGGTCTTCCGCGTGGGGATGGTGGTGTTGCGCGGGATCATGGCCGTGGCCACGCCGCCCAGCGTCTCGATGGAGAGCGTCAGCGGGGTGACGTCCAGCAGCAGCAGGTCCTTGACGTCGCCCTTGAGCACGCCGCCCTGGATGGCCGCTCCCACCGCCACCACTTCGTCCGGGTTGACTCCCTTGTGCGGCTCGCGCCCGAACAGTTCCTTGACCAGGTTCTGGATGCGCGGCATGCGCGTCTGCCCGCCCACCAGCACCACTTCGTCGATCTTGCTGGTCTCGATGCCCGCGTCCTTGATGCACTGGCGGCACGGCCCCACCGAGCGCTGGATGATGTCTTCGATCATCGACTCCAGCTTGGCCCGCGTCATCTTCTTCACCAGGTGTTTGGGCCCGGTGGCATCCGCGGTGATGAAGGGCAGGTTGATCTCGGTCTCCATGGTGGTGGAAAGCTCGATCTTGGCGCGCTCGGCGGCGTCGCGCAGGCGCTGCAGCGCCATCTCGTTGCCCTTGTCGCGCAGGTTGAGGCCCTCGTCCTTCTTGAACTCGTCGATGAGCCACTCCACGATGCGCTGGTCGATGTTGTCGCCACCCAGGTGGGTGTCACCGTTGGTCGCCTTCACCTCGATGACTCCCTCGCCCACCTCCAGGATGGAGATGTCGAAGGTGCCGCCGCCGAAGTCGTACACCGCGATGGTTTCGTCTTTCTTCTTGTCGAGTCCATAGGCCAGCGCCGCCGCCGTCGGCTCGTTGATGATGCGCTTCACCTCCAGGCCCGCGATCTTGCCCGCGTCCTTGGTCGCCTGGCGCTGCGCGTCGTTGAAGTACGCCGGGACCGTGATCACCGCATCGGTGATCTTCTCCCCCAGGTAGTCCTCGGCCGCCTTCTTCAGCTTCATCAGGATGTATGCCGAGATCTCCGGCGGGGTGTACTTCTTCCCCTGCGCCAGCACGGCGACGTGATCGCCCTCGCGCTCCACCTTGTAGGGCACCATCTTCATCTCTTCATTCACTTCGTCGTAACGGCGTCCCATGAAGCGCTTGATGGAGTAGATCGTGTTCTCGGGATTGGTGATCGCCTGGCGCTTGGCCACCTGTCCCACCAGCCGCTCGCCGGTCTTGGTGAATCCCACCACCGACGGAGTGGTGCGGCCACCCTCTTCGTTGGCTATGACCTTGGGCTCCGTGCCCTCCATCACCGCCACAACCGAGTTCGTTGTGCCCAGATCGATACCGATAATCTTCGCCATTGACCCAGCCTCCTGCTTATAAGTGCTTGATTCCTATGATGTTGTCCGTCAACTTTCGTCTTACAACAAGCCTAGAATAAGACTTGAGTGAGTTGTTGTCAAGTCGTTAGATGTGCCTCCGAGGCTGTGCGCTGCACCAGTTTTCGCTGTGGTTCTGGCGTGAATTGCTGCTGGCGCGGCGCAAGGCTCGGAGATAAACTGCGCAGCTAAGCGGAGGAGCTTATGCAACTGGAAGAAGAAGCTCACGTGTGGCAGACCATCGGCATCATCGCCTGGGCGGCGGGAGCGGGCATGCTGCTGGTTCTGTTCAAACAGAACGGCGTGATCAAGGTTTCGGACGCCGCCACCCTCAGCAACGGCCTGGCAGCCTCCTTCATGATGCTGGCGGGCATCGCCGGCACCGTTTTCGGACGCGTCATGAACGCACTGATTGATGGCTATCAGCCGCGCGAGGCCAGGCTCTGGCACCTGTTCGCTCTGGTGTGTTCTTCGTGCGGGGCCTTCGCGGTTCTCTACATCGCGCTGGGACACTGGAACAAGCCGATTTCGCTGACTGCCCTCACCGTGGGACTCGCCGGCTCCTTCCTGATTGTGACCGGAGTCATCTGCCTGCTGGGAAATCGCGTCATGCATCGCGCCACCCAGAAATTCGGCGGAAACTCCGAGGCTACGCAGGCGGCCAAGCCGGCCGGTTCCTGACCGCCAATCCACGGCGTAGAAGCAAGAAAGCCGAGGAATCATTTCCTCGGCGATCGCTGCGTTCTGGGCGGTGAAATCGTTATTCGACAGTCACCGATTTTGCCAGGTTTCTCGGCTGGTCCACGTCGCACCCGCGACGCACCGCGATGTCGCCGCGCTTGCCGAGGCGTCAGAGCCTCGGCGCGGCCATCCTGAGCGGGCAGAGCCCGCGCGAAGGATCTCTACTCGACCGTTACTGACTTCGCTAAGTTCCTGGGCTGGTCCACGTCGCACCCGCGACGCACCGCGATGTGGTACGCCAGGAGCTGCATCGGGATGACCTCGAGGATGGGCGAGAGCAACTCCGGCGCCGGCGGGATGTAGATCACGTTGTCCACCGACTCCCGGATCTCCTCATCGCCGTCGGTCGCCAGCGCGATCACCTTGCCGGAGCGCGCCTTTACCTCCTTGATGTTCGACAGCGTCTTCTCGTAGCGCGTCATGGACTCGGCACTCTCGGCGTCTCGTGTCGCGATGACCACCACCGGCAGGTTCTCGTCGATCAGGGCATTGGGGCCGTGCTTCATCTCGCCCGCCGGATAGCCCTCGGCATGGATGTACGAGATCTCTTTCAGCTTGAGCGCGCCTTCGAGCGCGATGGGGTAGTGGATGCCGCGCCCCAGGAACAGGAAGTCCTGCGCCCGCGAGTATTCCTTGGCCAGGTCTTCGGTCTCCTCGTCCCGCGCCAGCAGCGCCTCCAGCTTGCCGGGGATGCGCGTCAGTTCCGTGATCATCTTCCTGGCGCAGTCGTTGGTGATGGACTTGCGCACCTCGGCCATGTGGAGCGCCAGCAGGAACAGCGCGGTGAGCTGCGCCGAGAACGCCTTGGTCGAGGCCACGCCGATCTCCGGCCCGGCGTGCGTATAGATCGTCCCCGCCGCCTCGCGCGGGATCATGGACCCAACCACGTTGCAGATGGCCAGCGTTTTCGAGCCCTTCGCTTTGGCCTCGCGCTGCGCCGCGATGGTGTCGGCAGTCTCGCCCGACTGCGAGATCAGCACCGTGATCGCGTCCGCCGTCACCAGCGGGTCGCGGTAGCGCCACTCGCTGGCGTAGTCCACCTCCACCGGGATGCGGGCCAGCCGCTCGATCATGAACTTGCCCGCCTGTCCCGCGTGCCAGCTGGTGCCGCAGGCGGCGATGTTGATCTTGCCGCAATTGCGGAAGTCGGCCTCGGTGATCTCCATCTCTTCCAGGAAGATCTTGCCCGAATCCAGCGAGACGCGTCCCAGCGTGGTGTCCCGCACCGCGCGCGGCTGCTCGTAGATCTCCTTGAGCATGAAGTGCTTGAAGCCGCCCTTCTCCGCCATGATCGGGTCCCAGGTCACGTGCTGCACCTGGCGCTGGATGGGTTTGCCGTCGAAGTCGGTGAGCTGCACGCCCGCCGGCGTGATCACCGCCAGGTCGCCGTCGGCCAGGAAGAACAGGTCGCGCGTGTGATACAGGATCGCGGGCACGTCCGACGCCACGAAGTACTCGTCCTTGCCCAGCCCGATCACCGCCGGCGGCCCATTGCGCGCCGCCACGATCTTGTCCCGCTCATCGGCCGCGATGATGGCCATCGCGAACACGCCTGTCAGTTCCTTGGCCGTCTTGCGCACCGCCTCTTCCAGCGAGACCTGCTTGCTGCCGTCCTTGGCGAAGTGGTACTTCTCCACCAGGTGGGCGATCACCTCGGTGTCGGTCTCGGTGGTGAACTTGTGGCCTTCCTCGGTCAGCTTCTTCTTGAGCTGGAGATAGTTCTCGATGATGCCGTTGTGCACCACCACGATCTTGCCCGTGCAGTCGCGGTGCGGGTGGGCGTTTTCTTCCGTCGGACGCCCGTGGGTGGCCCAGCGCGTGTGGCCGATGCCGTAGGTGCCGTCGAGCGGCTTCAGGCGGATGGCCTCTTCCAGGTTGCGCAGCTTGCCCTCGGCGCGCCGCACCTGCAGCCCGTCGCCGTTGCCGCCCACCGCAATCCCCGCCGAATCGTACCCGCGATACTCCAGCCGCCGCAGCCCCTCTACGATCACGGGCACTACCCGCTTCTTACCTACGTAGCCAACGATTCCACACACGACCCACCGCCTTCAAAGGGAATCAGACTCTCAGGAAATCCCTGTAATTATGCGCCACAAACCTGGTTCTGTGGATGTCCGCCGCCGTTACCGCGGTGCAAGAAGTAAGGTTACTTGCAGCGCGGCCCCCCTCGGTCGCGGGAACTAATCTTCGAGCGAGTACCGAAACTCTTCGATCACCGGGTTGGTCAGCACCTCGCGCGCAATGCGTTCCACCTCGGCCTTGGCCGCCTCGCGGTCGCCGTTGGCCAGCGTGATCTCGAAGTACTTCCCCTGACGCACGTCATGGATGTCGGCGTAGCCCATCTTCTTCAGCGCGCCGTGGATGGTCTTGCCTTGGGGATCGAGGACAGTCTTCTTCAGGGAGACATAGACGTAGGCTTTCATGGGAACGATGATTATAAATCCTCGGGACGCAACAAGGCCCGACACCTGCGTGCCGGGCCGGTTTTGTTGACGGCGAGCGCCCAACCGGGCGGTGTTATCTCTTGCGTCCGAGCAGGAATCCCACCACGGTGCCGATCGTGAACGCGCCCAGTGTGGCGAGCCCCACGGTGGTCAGCGGATGATGCCGTACGCTGTGCTCGGCGTCTTCCATGACTTCTTCGGCCACTTTCTGGCCGCGTTTTGCCGCCTTCCGGGCGGCGTCCAGGCTGTCATCGATGGCGTGGACGACGGCCTCGCGCAGGCGCGCCGCCTCCTCCGCCGTGTCGGCGATCCGCTCATTCACCATCTTCTTTACGGTTGTGGCTTCCATGTTCCCCTCCTGTTACCGGTGACAATGGCTGGGACTACTTGGGCCGGACGAGACCGCATTACACCACAGTCCCCATTTTCAAGACAGTGACCGAAGTCACCCCTCTGCGGTCATCTTTAATCTTCGCTGCCAACTGCCAACTGCCAACTGACCACTGCTACAACCCGAACAGCTCCCGCAGCCTCTTGGTCTGCGCCCGGCTCACCGGGATCTCCGACTGCTTCTTGTCGTCCATGCGGAGCTGGTACGAGCTCTTGAACCAGGGCACCACTTCCTTGATCCGGTTGATGTTCACCAGGAAAGAGCGGTGCGCCCGCCAGAACAGGCTGGGATCGAGCGAATCCAGCAGTTCTTCCAGCGTGCGGCAGTTCGACTGGCCATCCGTGGTGGCGGTGAACACCGTGATCACGCCGTCCTCGATCGAGGCGTAGCAGATGTCCTTCTGGTCCACCAGGAACAGCCGCCCTCCGGCCTTGATCACGATCTTTGACGCCGCCGTCTTCTGCTGCTCCAGCATCTTGACCAGCGTTTCCAGCTTGTCCGTGGGCGCCGCGGGGCTTTGGATGCGCTGCCTGGCCTTCTGCACCGACTGCGCCACGCGTTTCTTGTCGAACGGCTTCAGCAGGTAGTCGACCGCGTTGACCTCGAACGCCTTGACCGCGTACTGGTCGAAGGCCGTGGCAAAGACGATCTGCGGCATGCTGACCTTCTTGTCGATCAGCCTCTTGATGACTCCAAAGCCATCCAGCCCCGGCATCTGCACGTCCAGGAAGACCAGGTCGGGCGCGTGTTCCTTGATCAGGTTCACCGCCTCCACGCCGTTCTTGCCCTGGGCGACGATGTCGACGCCGTCCACCGACTTCAGCAGGTAGGCGAGCTCGTCCCGCGCCAACTGCTCATCATCCACGATCACTGCGGAAAGGGACATCTACACTCCTGACATCTTGAGTCCAATCCTATAAGTATATTGACGCCGTTTGCAGACCGTCAACGAACCTGCTTTGAAGGGGCGCGGCTTCAGCCGCGCCGATTAGAGACAAGAACGATAAGGGCTTTTAGCCCCTGAGGCAAACCTCATACCCGCTCCACCGCCAGCGCCATCCCCATCCCGCCGCTCACGCACAACGTCGCCAGCCCGCGCTGCGCTTTGCGCTTCATCATTTCGTGCAACAAAGTGACCGTGATCCGTGTTCCCGTGCAGCCGATGGGATGCCCCAGCGCGATCGCCCCGCCATTCACATTCAGCTTCGACCTATCGAAATGCAGCTCGCGGTCGCACGCCAACACCTGCGCCGCAAACGCCTCGTTCAACTCGACCACGTCGTACTGCTCTAACTTAATCCCGGTCTTCCGCTCTAGTTTTCTGACTGCCGGCACCGGCCCGATCCCCATGGTCCGCGGGTCCACGCCCGCTGACGCCGCTCCCACGATCCGCGCCAGAGGTTTCAGGTTGTGCTTCTTGACCAACGACTCGCCCGCCACCACTACCGCCGCCGCTCCGTCGGTGATCCCCGATGCATTTCCTGCGGTGATCGTTCCGGTCTTCTTGTCGAACGCCGGCGCCAGCTTCGCCATCTTCTCCAGCGACGCTCCCAGGAACGGGTGCTCGTCCCTGGCGAACGTGGTCGCGCCTTTCTTGCTCTCGATGGTCACCGGCACGATCTCGTCCTCGAAGCGCCCGCTATTGATGGCGCGCTCCGCCCTCTGCTGCGAGCACAGCGCGTACTGGTCCTGCTCTTCGCGTCCGATCTTGTACTGCTCGGCCAGCAGCTCCGCGGTCTCGCCCATCACCATTTTGGCCACGGGGCAGAAGAAGCCATCGCGATACATCCCATCCACCAGCTCGCTGTTGCCCAGCCGGTATCCCCAGCGCGCGCCCTCGAGGTAGTAGGGAAGCCGCGACATCGACTCCGTCCCGCCCGCCAGCACGCACTCCATGTTGCCCTGCAGGATCTCCAGGTAGCCGAGCGCGATCGTCTTCATGCCCGACGCGCACGCCTGGTTCACGGTGTACGCCGGCACCTCCTGTGGCACCCCGCTGCGGATGGAGATCTGCCGCGCTACGTTGGGCCCGCCGCCCGCCTGCCGCGCGTTGCCGAAGATCGTTTCCTCGACCTGCCCGGGCTCGACCCCGGCGCGCTCCATCGCCGCCTTGGCCGCGACCACGCCCATGTCCGCGGCCGTCTGCGACATAAGCGATCCGCCGAACTTCCCGATCGCCGTGCGCACCGCCGAAAGGATGAATACGTCCTGCAAAGCAGCACCCCCGAACCGTTAAGTCTAGCATCCAGGTTTGCGTTGAGACGGGCGTCCTCCCCCGTACTTTATCGCATGGCTTCTCTGCGCTCTCTGCGGTCAAATGGTTTCGATGTGGGTGAATCCGCGGAATCGAAGTTGTTACACTGTTCCCGATGGACGTCATCTACGGCATTCACGCCGTCGCCGAAGCGCTGAAATCGCGCGGCCGCGCCTTCGAGTACGTCGCCATCTCGCGCGAGCGCCACGACGCCAAGCTGCAGCGCATCGTGGACGACTGCCGCGAGTCGCGCGTGCCTGTGCGATTCGTCTCCCGCCAGGACCTCGACCGGCTGGCCAACCGCGCCGCCCACCAGGGCGTGGTGGCGGTCGCCGCCGCCAAGCAGTACGGCGACCTTGATGACCTGCTGGCCCACCGCCGCGGCGCGCACGCTTTCCTCATCGTCCTCGACGGCGTCGAAGACCCGCACAATCTCGGCGCCATCATCCGCACCGCCGACGCCGCCGGCGCCGACGGCATCGTCATCCCTGAGCGCCGCGCCGTGGGCGTCACCGGCACCGTCGCCAAGGCTTCCGCCGGCGCCAGCGAGCATCTGCCCATCGCCAGGGTCACCAACGTTTCCCGCGCCGTCGAAGAACTGAAAAAGCAGAACATCTGGACCGTCGGCCTCGACGAGCGCGGCACCCAGCCCTACGACCAGCTCGACTACAAGATGGACTGCGCCCTCGTCCTCGGCGCCGAGGGCAAGGGCCTGCACGAGCAGGTCCGCAAACACTGCGATTTGGTGGTGTCGATCCCCATGCTCGGCCAGGTGCCGTCGTTGAACGTCTCCGTCGCCGCCGCCGTGGTCATGTACGAGATCGCCCGCCAGCGCAGAGCAGGGAACAAGAAATAATGAAAAAGTTTCTCTGCGTTCTCTGCGTTCTCTGCGGTTCAGTTCTTTCTTCGTCCGCCCTCGATCGCCACGCGTTCACTTTCACCGACTACAACCTGACCATCACCCTCGATCCGCCGAAGTCGGGTCTCACCGCCGAAGGCAGCGTGACCCTGCGCAACGACACCACCGAGCCGCAGAAGGTTGCCGTCCTCCAGATCTCCTCTTCGCTGGATTGGAGATCGATTACCGTCGGCGGGAAGCGGGTGCAGTTCGTCTCCCAGCCCTACATCTCAGACATCGACCACACCGGCTCACTGAACGAAGCCATCGTCACCCTGCCGGCGGCGGTAGCGCCGAAGGGAACGGTGGAGGTCGAATTCCAATACAGCGGCACCATCCGCCAAGATGCCTACCGCCTGACCGCGGCCGGCGTCCCGGAGAAGACCGCTCTGGCAAGTGACTGGGACCGCATCGGAGATCCATTCACGGCGCTGCGGGGCGTCGGGTACGTGACCTGGTATCCCATTTCGACCGAGGCTGCGAGCCTGACCTTCGGGAGCCAGTTATTCGACGAGATCGGGGCGTGGAAGCAGCGGGAAACGGAAGCGACCATGGACGTCACAATTCTGCGAGCAGTCGATGCTGCCAAACGCGAGGTGGTTGGAACGCTCAATGTGTTTGATCGGCGACCTCTCGGTTTCAGTACACCTGCTTTTGCGACCGGCGAATATCAACATTTGAAAAGGTCGGGGATGCCAGCCGACCATCCGAATGTGGACATCGACTACCTCGCCGGCCGGCAGCAGCTCGCGGAGGATTACGCCCGCGCCATCACCGACCTGGCGCCCTTCGTGACCGAATGGTTCGGGGCGCCGAAGCAGGCGGTGCACGTGGTTGAATTGCCGTGGGCGGTTGCGGCGCCCTGGGAGAGCGGGCCCATGCTGCTGACGCCGCTCGAGCAGGAAAGCCACAGCAAGCTGGAGCTGGCGCTGGTGCACCAACTCACGCATGCGGCCTTCGAGTCGCCGCGTCAGTGGATATACGAAGGGCTGGCGCACTTCGCACAGGTGCTCGACCGCGAGCGGGTGGACGGGCGCAAAGACGCGATCGCGTACATGCAGGCGCAGTCGGACTTGCTGCTGACAGCGCAGCAGCCCGACGTGCCCAATGCTCCGGGGAGGAAGGAGCCGGCCGAGGCGCGGCGTCAACAGCCGCTGGCCACTACGACCGACGAGCTCTTCTACCGCACGAAAGCGATGTGGGTGTGGTGGATGTTGCGCGACATGGTCGGCGACGCCCCCCTCCAGCGCGCGCTTCATGCCTACAAGGCCGACGACGACCGCGAGCCGTCCTACATGCAGCGCCTCATCGAGGCCGAGTCCAAACGCAAGCTCGAGTGGTTCTTCGACGACTGGATCTATCGCGACCGCGGCCTGCCCGACTTCCACGTCGACTCGGCGTATCCACGCGCCACGCTGGCCGGCGGATACATCCTCACCATCGCCGTCGAGGACCGCGGCGACGCCGGCGCCGAAGTGCCGGTCACCGTCGAGACCGCACACGGCGCCGTCACCCGCCGCCTCGAGGTCCACGCGCACGACAAAGCCTTCGTCCGTATCGAAGTGCCCGAAGCCCCACGGCGCGTCATCGTCAACGACGGCAGCGTCCCCGAGGTCCTGCGCAAGGACAACGTCTTCGAGGTGAAGCTCCCGGGGAGCTAGTACTCAGCACTCGGCACTCCGAATTCCCACATCTCGCGAAGCGAACCGAGTACTGAGTACCGAGTACTGAGTACTTCTTCCGCTACAATATGCGGTTCTCCACTACGCCCATGGCCTACATCCAATTCCTTGGTGCCGCCGGCACCGTCACCGGCTCCAAGCACCTGATCAACGTCTCCGGCGACACCACCGGCAAGCGCGGTCTCCAGGTGCTCATCGACTGCGGACTCTTCCAAGGACAGAAGGAATGGCGCGAGCGCAACTGGCAGGACACGCCCGTCCCGGCGCGCGAGATCGATTTCGTCATCCTCACCCACGCGCATCTCGACCACTCCGGCTGGGTACCGCGCCTGGTGAAGGAAGGATTCACCGGAAAGATCTTTTGCACACCGGCAACGATTGACCTCTGCTCCATCCTCCTGCCCGATTCCGGCCACCTCCAGGAAGAAGACGCGGAATTCGCCAATAAGAAGAAGACGTCGAAGCACACGCCCGCCCTCCCGCTCTACACCGAGGAGGAGGCGCAGGACTGTCTGCGCCTGTTCAGTCCGGTGGATTTTGGTGAGGTCACGCAGCTTGGCCCCGAGTTCTCCTTCCGCTTCGTGCGCTCGGCGCACATCCTGGGCGCCTCCATGGTGGAGGTGACGGTGAACGCCGACGGCGCCACCCGCCGCATGCTTTTCACCGGGGACATCGGGCGTGTGCGCAACGTCCGCGCCAACCCCGGCAAGGTCATGCAGGAGGGGCCCACCGAGGGCGAGCAGGCCGACATTCTGGTGATGGAGTCCACCTACGGCAGCCGCAACCATCCCACCACCGACCCTCGCCCGGAACTCGCCCGCCTGATCCGCGACACCGCCAAACGCGGCGGCTCCATCGTCGTGCCCGCCTTCGCCGTCGAACGCACCCAGAAGTTCCTCTTCCTGGTCAAGGAGCTGATGGAAGCCGGCGACATCCCGCGTCTGCCCGTCTATACCGACAGCCCCATGTCCTGCAAGGCGGTGGACGTCTTTCTGAAGCACTCCGAGGAGTTCAGCCAGGACACGCGCAACCTCATCGCCAAGTACGGTTCTCCGCTCCAGTGGCCGGGCTTCCAGTTCGCGACGAACGTGGAAGATTCAAAGAAGATCAACGAATCGCGCTACCCCTGCATCATCGTGTCATCGAGCGGCATGGTGACCGGCGGGCGTATCCAGCACCATCTCATCCAACGATTGCCCGACCCGCGCAATCTCGTGCTTTTCATCGGATTCCAGGCGCCGGGCACACGCGGCTTCATCATCAAGAGCGGCGCTTCGGATGTGAAAATATTCGGCCAGATCGTCCCTATCCGCGCCCAGGTCGCTGCGCTGGAGCAGTTCTCCGACCACGCCGACACCCCCGAACTCCTGTACTGGCTGCGCACCTTTCCACGCCCGCCCAAGACCACCTACCTGGTCCACGGCGAGCCCCAGGCGTCTTCGCAACTACGCGATGCCATGAAGAAGGAATTGGGCTGGACCATCGAGATCGCCGAGTACATGGAGCGCGTGCAAGCCTGATTGTGTGGGACAGCCGCCTCGGCTGTCGGGCGAAAGGGCACGGCTTCAGCCGTGCCTTTCATCACAATCTATTGAAGGGGCTTCAGCCCCTGAGGTCCCTATTCGATTGCGTACACCGCGTACGCCGTCGCCTCCTGCTCGACCTTTTGTGGGAACAATCGGATGTGCGGCCTTGGAATATTCTCATCTCCCATGATTCCGCCAACCATGCCGCCCGCGACACCGGCTGGGTAGCCGCGACTCGAGGCAACGCCGGCGAAATTGCTCGAGTAGAGCAGCGCACCGAGTTTGATTCCCAGTGAAATTGCGACTTGCTCCGCGACCCTGTGAGCTTTGATCATCGCCGCCGCTGTCGCCTTGGATTGCAGTGCGTTCCGGTCGCGAACCGTCCAGCTGACCGGATCCACGACATTGGCCCCAGCATTCATTGCTGTGTTGATCACTCCCTGTGCCTGCGCGACCGGTACGCGGACGCGCCACATTTGCCGTGCTGTGAACCGTCGTTGCTGCTGCGTCGCCTCCGGCACCTTGTCAGAGAAGTTCGTCCGGAAGACAGCCATTGTTTCTGTCTCAATTTCTTCCTCTTTCACGCCGGAATCGAGGATGGCCTTGATGATTCGGTCGGCTGCACGCGCGTTATCGGTAAACGTCTGATCTTCCGTCGGAGCAAAGTTCAGGTATCCGAAATGCACTTCGGCCAGCTCCGCGTCGACCTTCACAGAATCTTCCGCCGAAACGTAAATCGTCCGGCTGGAACGACTGATTTGGAGTTCCTGCGCTGTGAGCAATAGAGAAGTAAGCGTCAGGAATAGTAAAGTTCCCAATGTAATTGATTTCAAATGCCACCTCCTTTGCTTGCAACAATCACCCCGCATTTTCGTGCTCAGTGCTGGTTGGTAAACCTCACCAGCGCCTCTAGCTTCTCCATCGCCGCGCCCGAATCGAGCGACTTCGCGGCGATCGGGATCGCATCGCCAATATGGTCCGCTCGTCCCGCCGCCACCAGCGCCGCCGCGGAATTCAGCAGCACCACATCCCGCCGCGCTGATTTCTTCCCCCGCAGCACATCCCGGATGATCCCCGCATTCATCCCGGCGTCTCCGCCCGAGATGTCCTCCAAGGTCGCGCGCTCGATGCCGAAATCCTCCGGCGCGACTTCATAGGCGCGTACCCGCCCGTCGCGCACCTCCGCCACCCTTGTCGGCCCGGTGACGGTGATCTCGTCCAGCCCGTCGTTGCCGTGCACCACCAGCGCGCGCCGTACTCCTAGCAGCGACAGCGCCTCTGCCAGCTTCTCGACCAGATCTTCGGAATAGACGCCCACCACCTGCGCCGATGCGTGTGCCGGATTCGTCAGCGGCCCGAGAAGATTGAAGACCGTACGCAGCCGCAGCTCGCGTCGCGCGGGCTGCACGTACTTGGTCGCCGAGTGCATCGCCGGCGCGTACAGGAACGCGATCCCTACCTCGCCCAGGCACTGCGCCAGCCGCGCCACGGGCAGGGAGATATTCACTCCGAGGGCTTCCATCACGTCCGCCGACCCGCATTTTGAGGTCACGCTGCGGTTGCCGTGCTTGGCGACGCGCACGCCCGCCCCCGCCACCGCCAGCGCCGTCGCGGTCGAGATGTTGAACGTCCCCGACGCATCGCCGCCGGTGCCGCAGGTATCCACCAGCGCATCGCGTTCCGTGTCGCTAACATCCACCGTGGAATTTTCCGGGATGGTGAGCGGCGTGGCCGCTGCCCGGATCGCCTCCGCGAACCCGACGATCTCCTCCACCGTTTCGCCCTTCATGTGCAGCGCGACCAGCAACGCGGCGATCTGCGCGTCAGTGCACTCTCCGCGCAGGATCTCGCTCATCACCTCCCGCGCCTGCTCCCGGGAAAGCGGCTCGCGGTGGTTGGCGACACGATGAAGGGCGTCGAGGATCATGGGTTCCCAAGCTTACCGCATTGATTTAGCTGCCAAAAGCTAATAGCCAAAAGCGAGCCGCGGTTATAAAATCGTTCGTTTCCTGCCCATCGGTTGTTACCCCCGGTAAGCAGCAAGCAATCTGAAGCAGTGGTCCTACATACGATTATGAAAATCCACGAATATCAGGCAAAAGCCATCATTCAGAAGTTTGGTGTCGCGGTGCCGCGCGGCGAAGTCGCCATGACCCGCGAGGAAGCCGAGAACGCGGCCAAGACTCTGCTCGGCAACGGCGCGTCCGGCGTCGTCGTGAAGGCGCAGATCCATGCCGGAGGCCGCGGCAAAGGCGGAGGCGTCAAGATCGCCAAGTCCGCCGAAGAAGCCGGCGAGATCGCCGCCCGCATGCTGGGCATGCGTCTGGTCACCCACCAGACCGGCCCCGAGGGCAGGACCGTACTTCGCCTGCTGGTCGAAGAGACGCTGCCTATCGAGCGCGAGCTCTATCTCGGCATCGTCATCGACCGCGCCGAAGCCAAGCCCGTCTTCATGGCCTCGGCCGCCGGCGGCATGGAGATCGAGCAGGTCGCCGCCGAGAATCCCGATGCCATCCTCAAAGAATGGATCGACCCCGGCATCGGACTTCTCGGCTACCAGGCGCGCAAGCTCGCCTTCGGCCTCGGCCTCAAGGCGGAGCAGATCAACGAGGCAGTGAGGTTCATGACCGCTCTCTACAAGGCCTGCGAAGCCACCGACGCCTCGCTCGCCGAGATCAATCCCTTCATCACCACCAAGGACGGCAAGCTCTACGCCCTCGACGCCAAGATCAACTTCGACGACAACGCGCTCTTCCGCCACAAGGACCTGAAGGAGCTGCGCGACATCACCGAGGAAGATCCGCTCGAGGTCGAAGCCTCGAAGTACGGCCTCAACTACATCAAGCTCGACGGCACCGTCGGCTGCATGGTCAACGGCGCCGGCCTGGCCATGTCCACCATGGACATCATCAAGTACGCCGGCGGCAATCCCGCCAACTTCCTCGACGTCGGCGGTGGCGCCAACGCCGAGCAGGTCACCCACGCCTTCGAGATCCTGCTCAGCGACAAGAACGTGAAGGCCGTCCTCATCAATATTTTCGGCGGCATCCTGCGCGTGGACACGCTGGCCACGGGAGTGGTCGAAGCCGCGCGCAAGACCAACATCCAGTTGCCCATCGTGCTGCGTCTTGAAGGCACCAACGTCGAGCAGGGCCGCGAGATCCTGAAGAACTCGGGGCTGAATTTCATTGTTGCGCAGACCATGAAGGACGCGGCCGAAAAAGTCGTCGCCGCCGCCAGGGGTTGATTAGAAGGGGCACGGCTTCAGCCGTGCCGTCAGAGCTTTATTGAACGGGGGCTTTAGCCCCTGAGGAAAAACATGAGCGTACTCATCGATAAATCCACCAAAGTCATCGTCCAGGGCCTCACCGGACGCGAAGGCACCTTTCACGCCAAGACTTGCGCCGAATACGGCACCAGGATCGTAGGTGGCGTCACCCCCGGCAAGGGCGGCACCACGCACGAAGGCTGGCCCGTGTTCAACACCGTGCTCGAAGCCGCGGACAAGACCGGCGCCAACGCCACCGTCATCTTCGTCCCGCCGCCATTCGCCGCCGACGCCATCATGGAAGCCGCTGACGCCGAGATCGAGCTCATCGTTTGCATCACCGAAGGCATCCCCACGCTCGACATGGTCCGCGTGTGGGAATTCCTCCAGACGCGCCGCTCGCGCCTCATCGGCCCCAACTGCCCCGGCATCATCTCTCCCGGCAAGTGCAAGATCGGCATCATGCCCGGACACATCCATCGCGAGGGCAATGTCGGCATCGTCTCGCGCTCCGGGACACTGACTTACGAAGCCGTTCACCAGCTCACGTTGCGCGGCATCGGGCAGTCCACCGCCATCGGCATCGGTGGCGACCCCATCATCGGCACCAACTTCATCGACGCCCTCGAGCTCTTCGAAAAGGACCCGCAGACCGAGGCCATCGTTATGATCGGCGAGATCGGCGGCAACGCCGAGGAGCAGGCCGCCGAGTACATCCAGAAGCACGTGCGCAAGCCGGTGGTTTCGTTCATCGCCGGCCAGACCGCGCCTCCGGGACGCCGCATGGGACACGCCGGCGCCATCATCTCCGGCGGACACGGTACCGCGGCGGAGAAGATGAAAGCGCTCACCGCCGCCGGCATCAAGGTCTGCAAGACGCCCGCCGAGATCGGCGAGACCGTCGCCGCCTCCATGGGCGCCCACGCGACACGTTGATCTTCGGGAGCGACGCAGTTTGCTGCGTCGCTCCCGACCTAACTACTGACTACCAGCTACTAGCTACTAGGAACGAATGAAGACCCTACAACGCACGCTCGCCATCATCAAGCCCGACGCCGTGAAGAAGAAAGTCCACGGCGAGATCATCGAAGTGATTCTGAACAACGGCTTCTCCATCATCGGCATGAAGATGCTGCATATCACCAAGGATCAGGCCGAGGGTTTCTACGCCGTGCACGCCGGCAAGCCCTTCTTCGAGTCGCTGACCAAGTTCATGTCCAGCGGCCCCATCATCGTCATGGCGCTGGAGAAGCCCGAGGATGCCATCGCCGCCTGGCGCAAGCTGATGGGCGCCACCAACCCGGCCAACGCCGAGCCCGGTACCATTCGCAAGAAGTACGCTGCCAACATCGAGCAGAACGCCGTCCACGGCTCCGACGCCGAGGACACCGCCCACTTCGAGATCAGCTATTTCTTCGCCGGCTACGAGCTGACGAAATGACCGCTTTTGGCGGGCGTCCGAGCCCGCCGCGGTCATCCTGAGCGGAGCGAAGGATCTGTGTGGGACAGCCGCCCTCGGCTGTCCCGATTGGTGTCTCTCAGCCATCAGGCGGCGCGCGGCGCCGCTCCGGTGGAAGCGCAGGCCTTTAGGCCTGCGAAACGGGATTGGAAATGAATCGGGGCTTTAGCCCCGGTGTGGAGCGGTCGCCCTCGGCCGCGCAAGCCCGCTTCAGCGGGCGTGAGAATTTAGCCCCGGGCGCAAGCCCGGGGTAGGCTCGAGGAGAGATTCCCGAGCCCCTTAAGGGGCGTAAGAATATGCCGCATGTTCAAGTTACTTTGCTTCAGGGCCGCTCCACCGACCAGAAACGCAAACTCGTCACCCGCATCACCGACGCGCTGGTCGAAGAATGTAACGCCACCCGCGATGCCATCACCGTCGCCATCGTCGAGGTCCCGAAGGAAGACTTCGCCCGCGGCGGCACGCTCGTCGCGGATCGAAAATGACCGGCGAAGGGTGGAGCAGGCCTTAAGGCCTGCGTTCCTGCCATGGAATGAAATCGGCTTTAGCCGCTGAGGTACCTCAGAGGCTAAAGCCGCATAGGTCTGGACCTCTACAATGCAGCGCTGAAGCGCTGCTCCACCCTACTTTTCTCTCGACACCACGAAATCCGGCACCCACAGCAACGCCCGCTTGATCTCCGAGTCGGGAAACTCGCGGATCAACTCCCGCGCCTCCGCCGCATACTCCGACGCGCGTGCCAGCGACGCATCGACTGACCCGTAGCGGCTCAGGATGTCGAGGATCTCCTGGTGGGTCACGCCCTTGAACGCTTGCTCCCGCAGCACGGTCTCGATCTGCCGCCGATCTTCCGGCGTGCATCGCTCCAGCGCATGGATCACCGCCAGCGTCGCCTTGCCTTCGCGCAGATCGCTGGCCACCGGTTTGCCCAGCACCTCTTCCGATGCCGTCAGGTCCAGCACGTCGTCCACGATCTGGAACGCCATGCCCACGTCGCGCCCATACTTCGCCAGCTTCTCTTCCTCTTCTTTGCTGGCTTTGCCCAGGATCGCGCCCATCCGCATGCAGGTGGAGAACAGGCACGCCGTCTTGCGGTAGATCAGGTCGAAATGCTCTTCCTGCGTGATGCTCTTGCCCAGCTTCTCCATTTGCAGCAGTTCGCCCTCGACCATCGCCTGGGTCAGCTCGATCAGCGCGTCCAGCACGCGGAAATTCCGCTCCTGCACCGCGATCTTGAACGCCTGCATGTAGAGCCAGTCGCCCGCCAGCACGCACTTCGAGTTTCCCCATTGCGTGTTCGCCGATGGACGGCCGCGCCGCGTCTGCGCTTCGTCGATGATGTCGTCGTGCACCAGGGTCGCGGTGTGGATGATTTCCACTACCGCGCCCAGCCGGATCACGCTCCGCTCGTTGCACTGGAACAGCTTGGACGAGAGCAGCAGCAGCGCTGGCCGGATGCGCTTGCCCCCGCCGCCTCGCAGGTGCTCCCCGATGTCGGTGATGGCCGCGACGTTCGACACCGTGTCGCGTCCGAACTCCCGCTCGATCGCCGAGAGATCGTCCCGCAACAGGTCAAAGACCTCTTTCGCCATCGCCGACGTTGTGGCCGGTGTGCTCATTTCTTGGGCTTTTCCTAACTACTAACTACCAGCTACAAGCTACTGCGTTCGGTAGTTCACGAACTGCATATCGATCCCAAAATCCTGCTGCCGCAGCAGCGCGATGATTTCCTGCAGCGTGTCGCGGTCTTTCCCGCTCACCCGCACCAGGTCTCCCTGGATCGACGCCTGCACTTTCTTCTTCGAGTTCTTGATCAATTTCACGATTTCGCGCGCCTTCTCGATGGGGATGCCTTGCTGCATCGTGATTTTCTGCTTGACGGTGGCACTGGCCGCCGGCTCCACCACGCCGTAAGTCAGCGCCTTGAGCGGCACGCCGCGCTTGACCAGCTTGGTCTGGAGCACGTCGTTGACCGCCTTCAGCTTGTATTCGTCCACCGCCGCCAGGTTGATCGCGTCTTTCTCCTCCAGCGCGATGTTGCATTTCGCGTCCTTCAGGTCGAAGCGCGTGTGGACTTCCTTCAGCGCCTGCTGGATGGCGTTCGATACCTCCTGCAGGTCCACCTTGCTGACGATGTCGAACGTGTTCTCAGGCATGACGTCCGACTATGCTATAGGTTCGCCGTAAACCCCCGCAACCCGCGCGACTGGTGTAGCGGCGGGCGTTCCCACCTGTCGAGGCGGCGCGCAGCGCCGCGGCGGTGGAAGCGCAGGCAGCCCGCGAGGCGGGCGCAAGAATTTAGCCCCGGGCGTAAGCCCGGGGTACCGTTCGCAAAATGAACCTTGAGCCCGCTTCAGCGGGCGACAGAATCGCGCCAGGGCGTGAGCCCTGCGTCGGGAACAGACACGCATATGCCGCGCCTCTACCTCGTTCGCCACGGCAAAGCCACGGAAGACTCTGAGGAGGATCCCGGTCTTACCGACACCGGCCGCGCCCAGGCCGAAGCGATGGCCTTGGCTCTCGCGCCCAAGGGCCCCTTGCCGCTCCTGACCAGTCCCTTTCGCCGCACCCGCGAAACCGCGGCGCCTCTCGAGCGCCTCTGGGGCGTGTCGATCCAGACTGACCCGCGCATCGGCGAGATCCCGGTGCCACCAGGCGTCTCGATGTCCCGCGCGGAGTGGCTGAAATTCGTCCGCCAGCGCCGCTGGCCCGATCTGGATCGCCCACTGCGTCTGTGGCGGGACCGGGTTTTGGAGGCGCTCCTCGAGATCGCGCGCGACACCGTCGTCGTCACCCACTTCGTCGCCATCAACGTCGCCGTCGGTCACGCGCGCCACGACGATCGCGTTTCCTGCTTCCGCCCCGACAACGGCTCTTGCACTGTCCTCGATTCCGACGGCAAGGATTTCCGCATCGTCGCACTCGGCTCCGAAGGCAAGACGCAGGCCATCTAGGCTGATTTCGCGCGGTTAGCGTATCCTGTTCACAGCCATTCTTACGGAGGAGACCAGATGTCTGCTCGCAACGGCGACAAATCCCGCTACGGACGCCAACGCCGCAAGAAGATCGCCCAACGCGCGCGTAACCGCGCCCTGCGCAAGGGCGCCCGAGTGTCGAATCCGAAGTCTTAAAGCCCGCTCCGGCGGGCGCAAGAATTTAGCCCCGGGCGTAAGCCCGGGGTTAGCCCCCCAAGAACCATCCTGAGCCCCTTCAGGGGCGACACAACGCGCGCGAGGCGCTAGCCCAAGCGCAGGTTGAAAAACCGATAGAAATTCTCTGTCGTCGCCCGTCCCACCTCGTCCCGCCCCATCCCGCGCACCTCGGCTATCGTCCTCGCCGTCTCCACCACGTACGCGGGCTCATTTCTTTTTCCGCGGTGGGGGATCGGCGCCAGGTACGGCGAATCCGTCTCGATCAACATCCGTTCCAACGGGATCTCCCGCGCCGTCTCCCGTATGTTTTGCGCCTTGGGATAGGTGATGTTCCCCGCGAACGAGATCATGAATCCCATGTCCAGCGCTGCGTTCGCATGCTTCAGCTCGCCGGTAAAACAATGCAGGACCCCGCCCAGCCCGCTCATCGCCCAATGCTTACTCAAAAGATCCAGCAGCTCCACCCACGCGTTCTCGCTGTTGTCGCTCGGCCGGTTGTGGATGACGATCGGTTTTTTCCGCGCCCGCGCGATCTCCATCTGCCGCACGAACACCGCGCGCTGCACCTCGCGTGGCGAGTGGTCGTAGTGATAGTCCAGCCCTGTCTCACCTACCGCGATCACCCTGGGATGCTGCACCAGCGCGTCCAGCCTCTGGTACGCGGCCTCGTCCGCCAGCCGCGCCTCGTGCGGATGCACCCCCACGGTCGCCCAGATCCAGTCGTGTCCCTCGGCCAGCCGGATACCGCAGTCCATCGATTCGGGCCCCTCGCCGTTCCCGATGGCCACCATTGCCTCCAACCCCGCCTCCTGCGCCCGGAACAACACCCCTCCGCGATCCTGTGCGTACTTCGGCCCGTCGAGATGGCAGTGCGAATCTACAAACATACGGGAACACCAGACCTTGTAAGTCGCCGGTCGCCAGCCCGCTTCAGCGGGCGAAAGAATTTAGCCCCGGGCGTAAGCCCGGGGTTAGCTGTCCAAAATGATCCTGAGCCCCGTCAGGGGCGACACAAGTCTGCGAGGGCGTGAGCCCGAGCTAAATCACTTCAATCTCGCCCCGATGGGCACGTCCTCCAGGAATCCCGCCAGCACCGGCTGCCCATCTCCGACCGAAGCCGCCAGCAGCATGCCATTCGACTCCAGCCCGCGCAGCTTTCGCGGCGCCAGGTTCGTCACCACGATGATCTTCCGCCCGACCAGCTTCTCCGGCTCATACGCCAGCGCGATCCCGGCCACGATCTGCCGCACCTCGGTGCCGAGGTCCACTTCAAGACGCAGCAGCTTGTCCGCGCCCTTCACCTTCTCCGCCACCTTCACCTGTGCCACGCGCAACTCGACCTTCGTGAAGTCATCGATCGTGATCTTTGCCGGCTCCGCCGGCGCGGGTGCCGATTCCGCCGCTCCCGGCGCCCCCTGTGTGGCACCGCCTCCCTCGGCCGTAGTCGGCTCTTTCTTCGTCGCCGCCGCCTGCGTGCGCTGCTCTTCCATTTTCTGCATCCCCTCGATAGCGGATTTGTCGGCGCGCGGGAACACGCCCTCGACTTTGCCCAGCTTTGTGCCCAGCTCCAGTTGTCCCCACTTCAATCCCGCCAGTTTGAATTTCCCGATGTTGCCCAGCCCAAGCTGCGACCAGATTCTTGCCGTGGACTCGGGCATCACTGGGTGCGCCAGCGCGGTCACGATGCGCAGCGCCTCGGCGCAGGTATAAAGGACGGTCGCCAGCCGCGCCCGGCTCGCCTCGTCCTTTTTCTCCGCCACCGCCCACGGCTCGTTCTCGACGATGTACTTGTTCACCGCGGCCACCAGCGACCACGCGCTCTCCAGCGCCCGCGAGAACTGGAAATCGTCGAACAGCGAACCGAAGTTCGCGATCGTTTCCTCGGCAAGCTTGGCGATCGCCTCATCGCCGGGCGTGCGTGCCACCGCCGCCGACGGGTACGGCACCTCGCCCTTGAAGTAGCGCGTGATCATCGACAGCGTGCGGCTCGACAGGTTTCCCAGGTCGTTGGCCAGGTCGGCGTTGAAGCGCTGCACCAGCGCGTCGAAGGAGAACGACCCGTCCTGTCCGAACACGATCTCGCGCAGCAGGAAATAGCGCAGCGCGTCGTACCCCAGCGTCTCCCCGATGGTCTCCGCCCGCACGATGTTCCCGCGCGACTTCGACATCTTGCTCTCTTCGAACAGGATCCACCCGTGCACCATCACCGACCGCGGCAGCGGCAGTTCCGCCGCCATCAGGAACGCCGGCCAGTACACGCAGTGGAAGCGCACGATCTCTTTCCCGATCATGTGCACATCCGCCGGCCAGTATTTGTGGAATCGATTCTGGTCCTTCTTCTCCGCCGACCCGTACCCGATGGCGGTGATGTAGTTGCTTAACGCATCCAGCCAGACGTACACCACGTGCTCGGGATCGTCCGGCACCGGCACGCCCCACTTGAAGGTGCTGCGCGAGATCGAGAGGTCGCGCAGTCCGCCGCGCACGAACGCCGTCACCTCGTTGCGCCGCGTCTCCGGCCGGATGAACTCCGGGTGCTCCGCGTAATACTTCAGCAGCTTGTCTTCGAACGCCGACAGCTTGAAGTAATAATTCTCTTCGCTGACCGTCTCCGTCGGACGTCCGCACTCCGGGCAGGGCGCGCCCGTCCCGCCCGCATCCACGTACAGCTCGTCGAAGACGCAGTACTGGCCGGTGTACTTGCCTTTATAGATGAAGCCGTTCTTCTTCAGCGTGCGGAAGATCTCCTGCACGCCGCGCTTGTGTTCGGCGCTGGTGGTGCGGATGAACTTGTCGTTCGTGATCCCCATCCGCTCCCACAGCGCGCGGAACTCCCCCGCCACCTCGTCGGTGAACTGCTGCGGCGATTTGCCCGCCGCTTCCGCCGACCGCCCGATCTTCTGCCCGTGCTCGTCCGTCCCCGTCAGGAAGAAGGTGTCGATGCCCAGCATCCTCTTTCTTCGCGCGACCGCATCGCACGCGATCGTGGTGTACGCGTGCCCGATATGCGGGTGGGCGTTGACGTAGAAAATCGGAGTCGTGATGTAAAAGCGTTCAGCCATTCTTCTCCAGATAAAGGCGCGTGGCTTCCTGCATGACCCGTTTCAGCGGAACATGATTCTTTTCGGCGATGCGGCGGCAATCCTCGTACTCGGGAGCGTAGTTGGCGACGGCGCCGTTCAGGTTCGCGACCTTCAGGCGGACCTCGCCCCACTTCGTCTGCACGCTGACCGAGCGGCGCAGGAGCGCGGCGCGGCGCTCCTCGCGCATGCGCACGCCCAGCGTCGTCGTCTCGGTGAAGATCAGCTTGGTCAGCTTCGACGCGTGCTCCGGCTTGCACAAGACGGTCAGCAGCAGGCCGGGGCGGTTCTTCTTCATCTGCACGGAGGTAGCGAAGACGTCGAGCGCGCCCTCCGCCAGCAGACGGTCCATCACGTATCCGAAGACCTGCGGGTTCAGGTCGTCGAGATTCGCCTCCAGCACCGCGATGGTCTCGCGCGGCGCCTCGACCGAGACCAGGTCAGCCTTTTGTTCCTCTACTCCCGTCTTGCCCACGAGAATGCGGACCACATTCGCGTGCCCTTTGAAATCGCGCGACCCCGCGCCGTAGCCGACCTTCTCGATCTTCATGCCGGGGATCGGCGCAAAGCGGTTCGCGAGTACTTTCACGATGGCAGCGCCAGTCGGCGTGACCAATTCCGCTTGGATTCCGCTGGAGAACACGGGTGCATCCTTCAGCAACTCGACCACCGCGGGCGCCGGGACGGGGAACTCGCCGTGCGCGCACTTCAGGGTGCCGCTGCCCAGGTTGAGCGGCGAGCACACCCACTCGTCCACGCCCAGCGCCTCGCTGCCAACGGCGGCACAGACGATGTCCACGATCGCGTCCACCGCCCCGACCTCGTGGAAGTGGATGGCGTCGCGGGTGGAGTTGTGGACCTTGGCCTCGGCGTCGGCAAGAGCTTCGAAGATGGCGATGGCGCGGGCCTTGGCGGTGTCGGTGATCTTTGCCTTGGCGATGATGGTGCGGATCTCGGTCAGGCCGCGATGCGGATGATCGTGCTGGTGATCATGCGCGTGGTCGTGCTCGTGATGATGATGTTCGTGAGTATGGCCGTGCTCGTGCCCGCGCGCGGGCGCGCGGGCTACTTTGTCCAAGTCTTCTTTGCTCTTCCAGTACTCCTCACGCGGGAGGTCTTTCTCGCCGCCGACCCAGACGTCCACCTTGGTGGCCGAGATGCCGCTGCGGTCCACGCGGCGGGTCTCCAGGCGCGCGCCGACATCGAGCGCGGCGACCGTCTCTTCCAGCAGGCGCGGCGGAACGCCGGCCTCCACCAGCGCGCCCAGGAACATGTCGCCGCTGATGCCGGAAAAGCAGTCTAGGTAAGCGATGCGCATCGTACTCCGTAGGGGTCCTTCGACTCGCGCGCCCCATGCGGGCGCGCTCGCTCAGGATGACACCTTCACTCCAAACTTTCGATGATAGGGAAGCGTACGACAGGCGTCAAACCTGACGCGGCAACGGCGCTTGCTATAATCGCACGCAAACTCTGACTCCCAGGGAGCTTTCTTGTACCGCCAGTTCCAAAACAGGCTGGTCGAAACGGTGCGCGCCTTCCTGCACCGGCAGTACCAGCTCGATCTGCCGGAGATCATCGTGGAGCAGCCGCCGAACGTGGGTTTCGGCGAGTTCGCCATGCCGCTCTGCTTCGAGCTGGCCAAGAAGCTGCGCAAAGCGCCGCGCAAGATCGCCGAAGAGATCGTGGCCGGCATCGGGCCCATCCTCGGTTTCGACCGGCTGGAGGTTGCGGGCGCGGGATACATCAACGCCCGGGTCAAGCGCGGCGAGCTGGCGGCGGCGCTGGCCGCCGACAAGGACGACATCACCCCTATCGAAGCCGAGCACCACGCCCGGGAGAAGATCCTGGTCGAGCACACCTCCATCAATCCCAACAAGGCGGCGCACATCGGACACCTGCGCAACGCCATCCTGGGCGACACTTTCGTGCGCCTGCTGCGCGCCGACGGCTACCCGGTGGACGTGCAGAACTACATCGACAACACCGGCGTGCAGGTGGCCGACGTGGTGGTCGGCTTCGTCCATCTGGAGAAGAAGTCGCAGGCCGAGATCGAGAAGCTCATCGATCAGGACCCGCGCTTCGACTACACCTGCTGGGACCTCTACGCGCGCGTCTCGCAGTGGTACACCGAGGGCAAGAAGCACGTGGACGCGCGCCTGGAGGCGCTGCACCAGATCGAGCAGGGCGGCAACGAGCTGGCGGAGATCGCGCGCATGATCTCCGAAACCATCGTCGCCAAGCACCTCGACACCATGCTGCGCCTGGGCATCACCTACGACTTCCTGCCCCAGGAGAGCGAGATCCTCCACCTGCACTTCTGGGACTCGGCCTTCCAGCAGCTCAAGGACAAGGGCGTGCTCACGTACGTCGAGGAAGGGAAGAACAAGGGCTGCTGGGTGATGTCGCGCGGCGGGGCCGAAAAGCCAGCCGCAGAGTCCGCAGAGAACGCCGAGGAAGATCAGAAAGTCATTGTTCGGTCGAACGGCACGGTCACCTACGTGGGCAAGGACATCGCCTACCACCTGTGGAAGTTCGGCTTGCTGGGCAAGGATTTCGGCTACCGGCGCTTCTACACCTATCCCGACGGGCTCGAGTGCTGGATCTCCACCGACCTTTTGCAGAACGAGCCCGACCATCCGCAGTTCGGCGGCGTGGCCGCCATTTACAACGTCATCGACGCGCGCCAGAGCGATCCGCAGAACAACGTGGTCGAGGCCATCCGCGCTTTGGGTTACACCGCCCAGGCCGAGCACTACACGCACTTTTCCTACGAGATGGTCGCGCTCACTCCGCGCTGCGCCCTGGAACTGGGCTACGACATCGACGAGGAAGACAAGGCGCGGGCGTACATCGAGGTCTCGGGGCGCAAAGGCTTCGGGGTCAAGGCCGACGACCTGATCGACGCCCTCATCCACGCCGCCAGGAAAGAGGTGGACCCGCGCCACCCCGAGTTGAGCGACGACGAGCGCCTGCACGTCGCCATGCAGATCGCCATCGGCGCCCTGCGCTACTTCATGCTGCGCTTCACCAAGAATTCCGTGATCGCGTTCGATTTCAAGGACGCGCTCGCCTTCGAGGGCGAGACCGGACCCTACGCGCAGTACGCCGTGGTCCGCGCCAGCAACATCTTCCGTAAGGCCGGCCTGGAACCGGAGTCGTTCCTGGTAGAGACGCCGCTTGCGGATATCGAGTTCGAGCGGTTTCTCGGCAGCGGCGGAGCGGGTGAGCGGCCGGCGAGCGCTGTCGCGCGCGAGCCGGACGCGAGGGCGAAGCAGCCGGGGCGCAGCACCGGCGTTGCGGAGCCCTCAGAAAAAGACGACCTTTGGGAGCTGTGGCTGGCCGCGTCGAAGCTGGCCTACGTCATCGAGCAGTGCATCTCGACCACCGAGCCCGCGTTCCTTGCCAAGTACGCCTTCCAGTTGGCGCAGTTGTTCAACAACTTCTACCACCGCCACCACATCATCGGGGAAACTGACGAGTCGAAGAAGAAGTTCCTGCTGGCCACCGCCGCCGTGGTCCGCCGCGAACTCATCCGCGCGCTTGATGTGATGGGCATCACCGTCCCACCGGTGATGTGACCGCGTCTGGCGGGCGTCTGAGCCCGCCGCGGTCATTCCTTCGCTGCGCTCAGGACAGGCTCTGAGGGGCGCACCCCGAAGGATCTCTCCCCGGTGCCATCAGCGCGTCCGATTTTCGCGAACAAAAGGCGCAAACTGGTGATAAGGCGATTTATCGGAAGTTGACCTATTCGGGAGGAAAGCTGGCGACCATGTTGCGCACGTCCTGAGAAATGCCGTCGCAGCTCCTTGCACGATCTTCGTCGTCCCAGCCGAGGATGGGAGCGTGATCTGGACTGCCGACCGTCGGCCCCCAAATGACCTTTCCAGATGTATTCACATATCCAAATCCGTTGTCTGCCGTGAAGAAGCGGGACACGTCGTTCTCCGCAGCCTCATTGTCTGACCCGAAGAAGCCCGGCGCAGATTGATACGCCAAATGAAACGCGAATGCTCCCGAGCGGTTTATGAATCCGGTCTCTGCACCGATTCGAGCAGGCGCTAACCCACTAGCGAATACGTCTGCCTCGTCGAACTTAAACGGGATCACCACTTGGCCGTCGCGATCGATGTAGCCCCACTTTCCAGATTTCTTGACCGGAGCCAGCCCATTGCCAAAGGAAAGAGCCAGTTCGTAGATCAGCGGTATGGCTACTTTGCCGCGCAAGTCTAAGTATCCGTATTTATCGTTGCGACTAACGGGTATACGGCCCTCCGACACGCCACCCGTGAGTTGTTGGAAGCCTTTGGCAAGGACGGTTCCGTCTCTATCAATCAGTACTTCGCCTTCGTCGCTTTCCGCACTCGCAACGCCCTGCTGAAAGTAATAGGCAGCCTTGAAGGTCGGCGGGATCACCTCGTGACCTGAAGTATCAACGAACCCCCAACGGCCCTGCACTTCGACGGCAGCAAGGCCATCTGAGAATGGCAGGGCATGATCGTAGACGGGCTGTATTATGAATTTGCCTGTTCCATCGACGAATCCAACCTTCTCACCTTCGCGCTTTACGCCCAATTGCGTCGTACCTGGCCTGTGCGGGAGGAACTTCCCCGAAGCATCGATTGAGACTAGGCGACCGCAAACGAACACCTCTGCGAAGCCGTCGTGGAAATCCGTCGCCCAGTAGTATTGTGGCTTGATGACGACCGCACCGTTGTGGTCGATGAAGCCGTACTTCCCATCCTTTACGATGAGGAGCGGCTCTTTGGTTGGGGGAGAGGAACTTGTCGCCTGGGCAGCTGCATAGAGCGAAAGGCAGGATACTACGCCCATTAATCGCGCAACCCGGAAGAGTCGATTGCAGAGGGTTGATGCCATCCCACAGATTATCGAACAGGTCAACTTACGATAACAGACCTTAGCACAAGCGTGCGCCGTTTGTTCGCCTGATCGGCTGTCCTGGGCGGCGAGCAGAGGGTGGTAACCAGGAAGCCAGGAAGCATAGAGGCCGCCTCTACGGGCCTACAGCGACGCGCGTCACATGAGGCGGTAGGCTCGGACAAAAGCCTCGATTTTCTCGCGATGTTGTTGAAAACCAACGTCCACAGCTGGTTTTCGTGATGGTTGCCTGGCGTTCTTTACCAATCTTTACCATTTAGGCCGCGAAATTCTCGCGTGCCGCGGGTTGATACCTACAGATGGGGCCCCGGGCACCCAGGCGCGAAGGACCAGGGGGGTGGGGCTGGCAAGGAGGGACTATGAAGTGGACGAAGACTTTATTGATCGCGTTTGCTCTCATCGTAGGTACGGCGGGGCTCGCTGTCGCGCAGGAAGGCTATGGCAACGACGGTTATCGCAACAACCGGGGCGTCTACGGCCCCTATAACCAGGGCCCGTATAACCAAGGCCCGTACGACCAGAACCCGTATTACAACACGGGCATCCAGCAAGCCCAGCAAAACGGTTACCAGTGGGGCCTGCGCGATGGACAGGTCGACCGGCAAGCTGGTCGCTCCTACCGTGCGACCAGTAACGAAACCTACAGACACGCCACCGTCGGTTACGTAAGCGCCTACGGCGACAAGAACCACTACAAGTGGGTCTTTAGGCAGGCCTACGAGCAGGGCTATCAGCGCGGATACGGCGCGGGTGGCTACGGAGGCCCCTATGGCCAGTATGGTCGAGTGCCCTGGGGGCGGTAAGCCGAACGATTTCTCGGCAGCGCGCTGCGGCGTGCTGCCATTTTTTTGGGCGAAGACGGGTTTGTTCAGACGGCGCGCACGGGCTGGCGACCAGCACGCTCCAGCGCGTCCATCTCTCCGTGCAGGATAGCGCTGCCTTGCCGCACACGTCGGTTGTGACCTCGACCGATGACCTTGCCTGCATGGGCGATGACCGAGCCGATGGGGATGCCGCCCTCCTTCATTCCTTGTCGTGCTTCCTCGATCACTGTTTGGAGAAAATGGCCCATAAGCCGTAACTGTTGATAACAGACCTTATCACCACTTACCAGCCTGTCCCCGATCGCGTGACTACCTTTCTTCCGTCCTGGGCTACACATGCTCCGCGCCTACGGCGCTGGGTTTGCGGCTGCTTCAACAAACTCCACGCCTCGCGGAAGCGTTCGAAGCGGCCTCGGCTGCGGCGAATGTGAGGGTAAAGGCAGAGGTAGAGGGGCGCGGGACGGATGGCGGAGATGGGGATTACGTACCAGATGTCGCAGGGAACGACGTAGACGGCAATGAAATCGAAATCGAGCCGGGAATAGCGGCGCGGAGGATCGCCCCAAGTGAAACGGGTCACGTAGGCGCGGGAGTTGGTGAAAATGCGCGTGGAGCGGACCTGGAGGCGGTATTGAGGGCCGCGCGAGCCGACGACGAAGTCGAAACGCGCCGAATCGCCATAGGGTTTGGACACGGTGAGGCCGCACTCGGTGGCGCGCAGCATGAACTTGATCTCCGCCCACTCGCCGCGGCGTTTGGGCTGCCGGAAATTCGGAGGCATAGATTTAGATCGGGGGATCGACTGATTGTGGGATCGCCGGGATCGGGATCGGGATCGGGGTGGAGCAGGGCTTCAGCCCTGCATTTACAGGTTCTAACCACGAACGGCTTTAGCCGCTGAGGCGGAACAATGCCTCAGGGGCTAAAGCCCGGTATCTATCGCGCGGCCCGAATGCAGGCCTAAAGGCCTGCGCCACCCATTCCGGCTAGAGGGCCAGAAAGAGAAAAGGCGGGCGACTGGCGCCCGCCTTTCTTCTTACTATCTAATTATAGTATAGCACACGGATAGGGCCAAAAGTACCATTTTCCACAAAGATATATCTTCTTCTCCAGGAATAGGTTAGCGAGAAATCCACAGTTTTGGGGGCTTGACAACAATCTGGAGGCGCTCCAGATATGCAAATTGTCTCGTTTTGAGATGATTCCGGGATAGAATCCGCGCAATTTTCCCCTCAGGAGGACCGCATGGCCAAGGCGGACATACAGATCCACGAGAACACGGCGCCGCGTCCGGCATCGCTGAGCGGGCTGCGCTTTCGGGAGGATGTGGCTTTCACCAACGCCAAAGGTGAGGAAGACAAAGGCACACGCAAGCGGGTGAACAAGGCCCTGGAGAAGCTCGGGGACGTGCTGCAACGGGCGATGGGCCAGGACGAAGCGGTACTCTACGCGGTCCGCTTGCAGGCCCCCATCGGCGCGTTCGAACAGTATGGCCTCGGCTGGTACGTCTACCGCATCACCGCGACGGTGCTGGTGTTCACCAACCGGCGCATCCTGCACCTGGGGGTGGACGCGAGCGGCAAATGGAAAGGATCCCTCAAGAGCGTCGCCTATGGCGACATCGCGAAGGCCGAACCGAAGGGTTGGCTCAGCGGCGTCCTGTGGCTCACCTACAAGAACGGCAAGAAAGAAAAGTACTGGGGCATGAGGGGCGATGGCGTCAGGAAGATGAAAGCGCTGTTCGCGGCGCTGCTCCCGGCCTCGGGCGGGGAGAGCACTCCGGCGGCCGGCATGGCGTCACTGTGCCCGGATTGCCTGGCCCCGCTGACCGAGAAGGTGTACCAGTGCGCCGGCTGCGGGCTGGTGTTCAAGGATGAGGGCACGATGAAGAAGCGCGCCCTGCTGATCCCCGGCGGCGGGTACTTTTACTGCGGCCAGACCCTCCTGGGCGTGCTCGGCTTGATAGGGGAAGCCTGGCTGATTCTGCTGATCGTCATTTTCGCTATCGCGGCGGCGGCCACCTGGGGCAAGCCGCCGGCGAAACCGGATGACCTGGGGGCCGTCGGGATGCTCGTCACGGCGGTGCTCGTGCTGGGCATTCTGATGCTGGAGAAGCTGCTGGTCATCCACCACTGCCGGCGACTCCTCCGCGACTTCATCTCCACCGGGCAGAAGGACCCCATGCGCATGCAATCGGCAGGTGCGGGCGGCGGTTCCGGTGGATGGAAGTGAGCGGGCTCAGCGGATGGGTGAGCCCAGGCCGCGCAGCACAGTGCGGATCTGGCTGACGTTCTGGTGGTCGTCGATGGTGAGGGAGAGGAATTCCAGGCCGTAGCAGTAGCCTTTGCGGTCGCGCACTAGGCAGCGCACGCGGATGGGCTGGCCGGAGTAAGGCGGCGTGAATTCGACCGCGACCTCTTCGTCGAGGGAAAGTTCGGTGCCGGCGAAGACCGCCATCCCGCCCTCGTTGAGCTCGTTGCCGCGGGCCTGCACGATGGCGACCTTGTCTCCCTTTTGGGCCAGCAGGCGCACCGGGACTTCCAGCTTGTATCGCGGCCAGCGGCGGACGCTCTCGTAGCCGGATTCGTGCAGCACCGCTTCGGTTCCCATAGGGACTCCCTGCAGGCGAAGACTAGCAGGGAATGCCGCGGCGCATAAGGTTACGAAAGACGTGGCCCGGAATTCGCCAGCGCGGTGCACTCCAAGAACCCGCGGCGGAGCGGCGCGAGCTCAGACCACGCTGCTGTCGCGGTCGAAGTCGCGCACCCATTCGACGATGGAGCGCACGGCGATGCCGGACGGTCCCTGCGCGATCCACGCCTTGCTCTCCTCCATCCAGGCGGTGCCGGCGATGTCGAGATGGATCCAGGGCGTGTCCTCGACGAATTCCTTGAGGAACATGGCGGCGGAGATGGCGCCGCCCCAGCGGCCGCCGGTGTTCTTGATGTCGGCGATGCCGGAGCGGATCAGCTCCTTGTACTCGTCGTCCAGCGGCAGGCGCCACATCTTCTCGCCGGAACGCTCGAGCGCGCGCAGGAATCGCTGGTAGGCGGCTTCGTCGTTGGCGAAGACGCCGGCGTTGACGTATCCGAGCGCGACCACGCAGGCGCCGGTGAGGGTGGCGGCGTCGATCAGGTGGGTGCAGCCGAGCTGGCGGGCGTAGTGCAATCCGTCGGCCAGCACCAGGCGGCCTTCGGCGTCGGTGTTGATGATCTCGATGGACTTGCCCGACATGGCGATCTGCACGTCGCCGGGCTTCTGCGCCTTGCCGGAAGGCATGTTCTCCGTCGCGCACACGATGGAGATGACTTTGACCTTCGGCTTCAACAAGGCGATGGCGCGCATCGCCCCCAGCATCGCCGCCCCTCCCCCCATATCGTATTTCATTTTTTCCATGCCGTCGGAGGGCTTGATGGAGATGCCGCCGGAGTCGAAGGTGACGCCCTTGCCGACCAGGCCGAGGACGGGCTGGGGCAGGGCGCCGGGAGGATCGTATCGCAACACGATCAAGGCGGGAGGCTCGTCGGAGCCCTGGGCGACGCTCCAGAAGGCGCCCATCTTGAGCTCCCGGATGCGATCGGCGCCGAGGACCTCGCAGTTGAGACCGACGTCGGCGGCCATCTTCTGGGCGCGGGCGGCGAGGACGGTGGGAGTCATGCGGTTGCCGGGCTCGTTCACCAGGTCGCGGGTGAAGTTCTGCGACTCGCCCAAGATGCGTCCTTCTTCGAGGGCGCGCTCGAGGCCGGCGGGGCCGGCGGAGGCAGGGGCGACGAGGGTGAGGGCGTCGATCTTCTGGTCCTTGCGATCGCTCTTGTAGACGTCGGGCTCGAAGCCGCCGACGAAAGCGCCTTCGACGACGGCGCGGGCAGCGTCGGGGGCGGCGTCGGGGAGCACAAAGGCGAAAGCGCGGATGTTCCTGGGCTTGAGGAAACGCACGGCGGCGCCGGCGAGCTTGCGCAGTTCGTGGCGGGTGAAAGACCTGGCCTTGCCGCCGCCGACGAGGAGAAGGCGCTTGGCCTTGAGTCCCTGTGGGCGGTAGAGCAGGACGGTCTCGAAGCTCTTGCCAGTGACCTCGCCGGAGGAGAGCAGTTCTTTGGCGGCGGCTTGGATGGCCGGGTCGGAGGAGTGCAGTGTGGGGACGTTCTTGTCCTTTTCACCCTGGTCCACCATGGTGATCACGAGACATTCGGTGTCGAGTTGGGCGGGATTTTCGTAAGAGAGCTTTAGATTCATGTTTTCCTCAGATAGGGGTCCTTCGACTTGGCGCGGCGGAGAACGCGCCGCGCCTCACTCAGGATGACACCCAAAAGAATTCTCCTGTCCGCGAATTGTGAGCAAGGCGAGGAGATCATACGTTTCCTGCCTTGCGGGAGCGCTGGATGGCCTCGCGGGCCTCGCGGTCGGCGGTACGGCGGCGCTCGGTCTCGCGCTTGTCCCACAACTGCTTGCCTTTGGCCAGGGCCAATTCCACTTTGATCTTGCCGCTCTTGAAGTACATGCGGGTGGGAATAAGGGTGAGGCCTTTCTGCTGGGTCTTGCCGATCAGCTTGCGAAGCTCGTCGCGGTGGACGAGGAGCTTGCGGGTGCGCAGCGGGGCGTGGCCGGCGTAGCCCGCGTTCTCGTAAGCGCCGATGTGGGCGTTCAGCAGCCAGAGCTCGCCGTCCTTGATCAGGCCGTAGGCATCCTTGAGGTTGGCGCGGCCGGAGCGGATGGATTTAACCTCGGAGCCGGTGAGGACGATGCCGGTCTCGAATCTTTCCAGCAAGAAGTAGTTGTGGGCGGCGGCGCGGTTCTGGGTGGCGTCGCGCTGTCCCGAGGCGACGGGGTCGCGGCGGGGGTTCTTCTCCTTGTTCGGAGTGACCTGATGGGAGTGGCGGGGCATGCGCGAATGGAAATGCTAACACGCGGCGAGAAGAGCCGCGGGTCGTGGGTCGTGAGCCCGCGGGGCCGCAAGTCGCAAGTCGCAAGGGAGGGTCTGCGCCAACAAAGCAAAAGAATGAGCAATTTACAGATGCTATAATCGCGCGTTCTCATGGAATCTTGCCGAAGGCGCCGGTGGCAAGACAGTTCCCTCAGGGGGAAGTGTTGTTGGCGAGTGAATCCAGTACCGTCCCAAGGAGTTCGATGACCCGATCTATCCGGCGCTTCACCCCAGCAGGCAGCAAAAGTTGTGGACGGTTGCGCGGCGCGGCGCTGCTGCTGCTGCTGCTTACGGTGGCGCTGCCTCCCGCCATCGCCGACTCGGCGAAGTCGCTGTACAACAAGGGGAGAGACGCGGAGGCACGGCAGGACTACGAGTCGGCCTACGACTTCTACAGCCAGGCGTGGCAGGACAAGCCCAAGGAACTGAAGTACCGGGCGGCAACGTCGCGGGCGCGCTTCCTGGCCGCGGCTTCATACGTACACCGGGGGCAGAAGCTGAAGGACGAGGGCAAGCTGGATGAGGCCCTGCTGCTGTTCGAGAAGGCGGCGGTGGTCGATCCCTCGAGCTTCATCGCGCAACAGGAGATCAAGCGGACCAAGGCGCTGATCGAAAAGCGGAAGACCGGAGGGCCGCCGCCGACCTCCAGCCTGGGCAAACGGGTGGAGGAAGCGGGCGGTCCCATCGACCTGGCGCCGATCGCCGAGACGCCAATCACGCTGAAGCTGTCGGAAGACACCAAGGTCATCTACGAGACCATCGGAAAGCTGGCGGGAATCAACGTGCTGTTCGATCCCGACTACACGTCGCGGCGGGTGAAGATCGAGCTGAACGGGGTGACGCTGAACGAAGCGCTGGACATCCTGGCGCTGGAATCGAAGACCTTCTGGCGGCCGGTGACGGGAAACACGATCTTCGTGGCGTCGGACACGCCGGCCAAGCGCAAGGAACTGGAACAGAGCGTCATCAAGACGTTTTATCTGTCGAACGTGTCGCTTCCGACCGAGCTCCAGGACATGGTGAACGCGATGCGCACCATCCTGGAAGTGAGCCGCATCCAGCAGTTACCGTCGCAGAATGCAATCATCGTACGCGGCACGCCGGACCAGGTGGCGCTGGCGGAGAAGCTGGTCGGTGACATCGACAAGGCGAAACCCGAGGTGGTGGTGGAGGTGGCGATCATGCAGGTACGGCGCGACAAGCTGCGGGACCTGGGGATCGCGCCGCCGGGCAGCGCTGCCATCGGGCTGGCGCCGAACACGACCACGACCACCACCACGGGAACGACCGGCACGACAGGAACCACAACTTCGACGCCCACGACCACCCCGAACCAGATCAGCCTGAATTCGCTGGCCCATCTCAACGCGACTAACTTCGTGGTGACGATCCCGCAGGCGGCGGCCAACTTCCTGTTCAACGACACGACCACCAAGATCCTGCAGAACCCGCAGATCCGGGCGTCGGACGGACAGAAGGCGTCGCTGAAAATCGGCGACCGGGTGCCGATCGCGACTGGATCGTTCCAGCCGGGCATCGGCGGCGTGGGTATCAACCCGCTGGTGAACACGCAATTCCAGTACATCGACGTAGGCGTGAACATCGACATCACGCCGCGGGTGCACGCGGGACACGAGGTGACGCTGAAGCTGATGATCGACGTGTCGTCGGTAACGTCGCACGTGAGCATCGGGGGCATCGACCAGCCGGTGATCGGACAGCGCAAGATCGAGCACGAGATCCGCCTGAAGGAAGGCGAAGTCAACCTGCTGGGCGGAATCCTGGAAGACGACACGGTGAAAGGATGGTCGGGGATCCCGGGGCTGGGGCAGATCCCGTTCTTCCGATACCTGTTCGCATCGCAGCACACAGAGCTGCACCAAAACGAGATCGTGTTCGTTCTGATCCCGCACGTGGTGCGCTCGCAGGAGCTGACGGAGCTGAACGCGCGTGCGATCGACGTGGGCACGGGGACGGCCATCGACCTGCGTCGAGCGTCGCGCCCGAGGCAGCCGGCCTCGCCGCCGAACGGACCGACGCAGGTGCCGGCGACAGCTCCGGCCGCGGCACCGCAGCAGGCCGCGGCGCAGCCCGCGGCACCGCAGCAACCTACGGGGCAGGCCGCAGCGCCGGGCGCGGCGGCCAACGGGCAGCAAGCGCCGACACCGAGCCAGGCGCCTGCGGGTCCGCCGACGCCGGTGGGATTGAGCTTCGATCCGAACGCGGTGAACCCAACGAACGGCTCCACGTTCGCGGTGAACGTAGTGCTGACGGGAGGTCAGGACATCGCGACGGTCCCGCTGCAGATCACCTACAACCCGCAGGTCATGCAACTGGTGAACGTGTCGAACGGGGGATTCCTGTCGCAAGACGGGCAGCCGGTGGCGCTGGTGCATCGCGACGACCCGCCCAGCGGCACCCTGCAAGTCTCCGCAACCCGACCGCCGGGAACGGCGGGAGTGACGGGCAGCGGGGCGGTGTACACGCTGACCTTCCTGGCCAAGGCGCCGGGCACGGGGATGATCACGATCACGCGGCCAGCGGCGAGGAACAGCGCGTCGCAGGCGATCCCGGCGACGCCGGCGGCGGCGACGGTGACGGTGAAATAGATCGCCGAGATCGCCGGGATCCGGGGATCGCCGGGATCGGCTTAGAATAACGAAATATGGAGAGAAGCAGTGCGCGCAGGCGGCGCGGGCTGACGCTGGTCGAGCTGATCGTGGCGATCACGATCCTGTTGATCCTGACCGGGATGGCCATTCCCATCGCGCGGGTGCGAATCAAGCGGGCGAAGGAACACGAGCTCCGCTATGACCTGTGGCAGATCCGCGATGCCATCGACCGCTACAAAGACGCAGCGGACCGCAACGCTTTCCAGGTAAAGATCGGGACAGAAGGGTATCCGCCGGACCTGGACACGCTGGTGAAGGGCGTGGACGTGGCGGGAAAGAAAATCCGGTTCCTGCGGAGCATCCCGGTGGACCCGATGACGGGAAAAGCGGAATGGGGGACGCGCTCGATGCAGGACGATCCGAAATCGCAGTCCTGGGGCGGGCAGAACGTGTTCGACGTTTACTCGAAGTCGGAGGGAACGGCGATGGACGGGACGAAGTATTCGGACTGGTAGGAACGGGCGATCGGGGCAACCGGAGCCAACGTGGTATGGGATCACGGTAGGGGTCCTTCGACTCGGCGCGAAGTGCGCCTCGCTCAGGATGACGCCATCAAAGAGAAGGCGGCGCTCACTCGGGATGACAATATGAAAAAAGAGCGCGGATTCACGCTGATCGAGCTGATGATCGTGATCTCGATCATCCTGATCCTGGTGTCGATCGCGGTGCCGATCTATTCGCAGTCCATCGTGCGGGCGCGGGAGGCGGTACTGCGGGACGACCTGTTCACCATGCGCTCGCTGATCGACCAATTCACGCTGGACAAGCAGCGGGCGCCGCAGTCGTTGCAGGACGTGGTCGAGGCCGGGTACCTGAAAGAGATCCCCGTGGACCCGTTCACGAACTCGCGAGATACCTGGCAGGTGGTCCAGGAAGACGTGATGCAGAGCATCGACCAGAACCAGCCGGGGATCACCGACGTGCACAGCGGAGCGAACGGGTCGGGGAGCGATGGGCGGGCGTACAGCGAGTGGTGACGGTCAGCCATCCGCGGTCAGCCGTCAGGGCAGGCTCGTTCGTAATCTTTCATCGCCCTCTTCTCCGTAGAACAATCTAGACATGGAAATGCTGCAACAGACACCACCCCGCCTGGGGTGGCCCGAGGGAGTCCCCTCCTGGATAGCCGCGAATGGAAGGCGGTTACGGGAAAGGATCCCTCTGCGGAAAGCCGCGGTCGCAGTCGCCGTGTGCGTGGCAATGTGCGCGGGGACGGTTGAGGCATCGGGGTACCTGCTGCGGCGGCATCGGGAGGCGGTGCTGCGGAACGACCTGGCGCTGTTGCGAGCGACGATCCGCGAGTACACTGCCGACGAACACCACGCGCCGCACCGGTTGATGGACATGGTGGAGCAGGGATACATGATCGAGATCCCGGTCGATCCGATCACGGAAAAGGCGGACTGGGACCCGGACTTCGCGGATGTGCCGGAGTCGATCGACCGCGGGCATTTCGGGATCGTGGACGTGCACAGCAAGTCGACGGAACGAGGGCGGGACGGCAGGGCGTACTGCCAGTGGTAGGGGAGAGCCGTCAGCCGTCAGCCATCAGCCATCAGGAAGCACAGTGCCTACAGCCGCAATCATTTCAGTCCAGCCATTGCGCCGCCTAAAGCCTGAGCGAATTGCCTTCACATCGGCGAACATCTAACATTCTTTTGTAATGCCGGTTGAGAAAGACATCACTGCGTCTTCCTACACGCCTGTGAAAGCGCCGCGCGGCACCCAGATCTCCTGCAAGAGCTGGCAGCAGGAGGCGGCGATGCGCATGCTCATGAACAACCTGGACGAGGAGGTCGGGGAACGGCCTCGCGACCTGGTGGTGTATGGCGGCACGGGGCGGGCGGCGCGGAGCTGGGAGTGCTTTCACGCGATCGTGGCGGCGCTGAAGTCGCTGGCCAACGACGAGACACTGCTGGTGCAGTCGGGCAAGCCGGTGGGCGTCTTCAAGACGCACGAGTACGCGCCGCGGGTGCTGATCGCGAACTCAAACCTGGTCGGGCACTGGTCGAACTGGGAAAAGTTCAACGAACTGGAGCGCGCGGGCCTGATGATGTACGGCCAGATGACCGCCGGGTCGTGGATCTACATCGGGTCTCAGGGGATCATTCAGGGCACGTTCGAGACCTTTGCGGCGGCGGGGGAGAAGAGTTTTGGCGGCGAGCTGAGCGGGAAATTGATTGTCTCGGGCGGGATGGGCGGCATGGGTGGAGCGCAGCCGCTGGCCGCAACCATGACCGGCGCGTGCTTCCTGGGCGTGGAGGTCGATCCGGAGCGGATCAAGAAGCGGCTGAAGACCGGCTACTGCGACTTCATGGTCAACAGCCTGGACGAAGCGCTGCGCATCCTGAAGAACGCGGTGCGCAAGAAAGAGAATGTCTCGGTGGGGCTGGTGGGGAACTGCGCCGATGTGGTGCCGGAGCTGGCGTCGCGGGGCGTGGTGCCCGACATCCTGACCGATCAGACGTCGGCGCACGATCCGCTGAATGGGTACGTGCCGAATGGGATGCCGCTGGAGCAGGCGCTGGAGCTGCGGCGGCGCGATCCAAAGGGGTACGAAGAGCGGTCGCTGGACGCGATCGCGCGGCACGTCGAGGGCATGCTGGCGCTGCAAAAGATGGGCGCGGTCACCTTCGATTACGGAAACAACATCCGCACGTTCGCCTACCAGCGCGGGGTGAAAAACGCGTACGACTTTCCGGGATTCGTGCCGGCATATATCCGTCCGCTGTTCTGTGAGGGGCGGGGGCCGTTCCGCTGGGTGGCGCTGTCGGGAGAGGCGTCGGACATCGCGGTCACCGACGACCTGGTGCTCAAGATGTTCCCGGAGAACCGGATCCTGTCGCGGTGGATCGAGCTGGCGCGGAAGAGGATCAAGTTCCAGGGGCTGCCGGCGCGCATCTGCTGGCTGGGATACGGCGAGCGGGCGCAGTTCGGGCTGGCGATCAACGAGCTGGTGAAGAAGGGGAAGATCAAGGCGCCGATCGTGATCGGGCGCGACCATTTGGATTGCGGCTCGGTGGCGTCGCCGTTCCGCGAGACCGAAGGCATGAAGGACGGCTCGGACGCGGTCGCCGACTGGCCGCTGCTGAATGCGTTGCTGAATACGGCGAGCGGCGCGAGCTGGGTGTCGATCCACAACGGCGGCGGCGTGGGCATCGGGTACTCGCAGCACGCGGGACAGGTGACGGTGGCCGACGGCACGGACGCGATGGCCAAACGCATCGAGCGGGTGCTGACCAACGATCCCGGGATCGGCGTGGCGCGGCACGTGGACGCGGGGTACGAACAGGCTGTGGAGTTCGCGGATAAGACCGGCGTGAAGATCCCGATGAAGAAATAACGAGTGCCTACCGAAAAAACGCTTCTCCTGACCAATATCGGGCAGTTGCTGACGCTGCGTGGCGCGAAAGGGCCGAGGCGCGGGGCGGAGCTGCGTGAGCTCGGCATCGTCGAGGACGGTGCGGTGCTGTGCGCGGGCGGGAAGATCGTGTCGGCGGGGACGACGAAGGACGCGCTGCGTGATCCGTGGATCAAGAAGAACAGGAAGAAGATCGAGGAGATCGACTGCGCGGGGAAAGTGGTGGTGCCCGGGTTCGTGGATTCGCACACGCACCTGATCTTCGCCGGGCCTCGGCTAGTGGATTTCGAGAAGCGGGTGGCAGGCGCGACATATGAGGAGATCGCGGAGGCGGGTGGGGGGATCCGGTCGAGTGTTGCGGGCGTTCGGAAAGCGCCGGTGAAAGAGCTGGCGGCAAAGGCGCTGGCGGCGCTGGAAGAGATGGGAGCGCAGGGGACGACGACGGTCGAAGCCAAGTCGGGGTATGGGTTGAGTACGGAGGCGGAGATCAAATCCTTGGAGGCGATCCGGGAGGCGGCGGCGCAATGGCCGGGGACGGTGGTGCCGACGCTGCTGGGCGCGCACGTCGTCCCGCCGGAGTTCAAGGGCAAGCCAGAAAAATATGTCCGCGAAGTGGCGGAGAAGATGATCCCGCAGGCGGCGAAAAAGAAGCTGGCGGCGTTCGTGGACATCTTCTGCGATCGCGGAGCGTTCACGGTCGAGGATGCGGAGCGTATTTTCGAGGCGGCGCAGAAACATGGGCTGGAGGTGCGGGCGCACATGTGCCAGCTCACGGCGTCGGAGGTGTGGCGTCTGCTGAGGTTCAAGCCGGCGTCGCTGGATCACATGGACTGCGTGGGGGATGAGGACATCCCGCAGTTGGCGAGACGGGACACGGTGGTGACGCTGCTGCCGGGGGCGAATTATTTTCTCGGGCTGAAGCAATATCCGGACGCGCGGCGGATGATAGAGGCGGGCGTGCCAGTGGCGCTGGCGACGGATTACAACCCGGGGACGTCGCCGACCACCAGCATGGCGTTCGTGATGTCGCTGGCGTGCACGCAAATGAAGATGACGCCGGCGGAGGCCATCGCGGCAGGTACAATCAATGGAGCGCACGCACTGCGACTGGGGGAGCGCAAGGGGTCGATCGAGACGGGGAAGGACGCCGACCTGGCGGTGTTCGATGTGGGGGATTACCGTGAGATCCCGTACTGGGTGGCGGGAAACCGCTGCCAAGCCACGGTGCTCAATGGGCAGCTAACGATTCCGAGTGGGGGGCGTCTACAAGCTGGAGCGCTGGTGCGCCCTGGGAGAACTTTCCGCTTCTGAATCCCGTAGATACGTCATCAAACTCTTGAGGGAGAAAACTGTTCCATGAAGAAACTCGCGATGTGGGCCCTGGTCATTCTGTCCGCAACCTGCGCATGGGCCCAGCGCCTGCCGGATACCGCGATACCCAGCCATTACAGCATCACTTTCGCACCCGACCTAAAGAACGCGACGTTCGCGGGCGCGGAGAAGATCGACGTCCAAGTGAAGAAGCCGGGCAACACGATCGTGCTTAACGCGGTGGACCTGGCGTTCGACATCGCGGCGATCACGCAGAACGGGATGACCCAAGATGCGAAGGTGTCGCTGGATCCGAAAGTAGAAATGGCGACACTCACGGTGGAGAAGGCGCTGGCGGCGGGCCCGGCGGAGATCGACATCAAGTTCCACGGCAAGCTGAACGACCAGCTCCGCGGGTTCTACCTGAGCAAGACGAAGGAGCGGAACTATGCGGTGACACAGTTCGAGCCGACCGACGCGCGGTGGGCGTTCCCGTCGTTCGACGAGCCGGCGATGAAGGCGACGTTCGACATCCGTCTGATGATCGACAAAGGCGATACGGCGATCTCGAATGGAAAGATCATCCAGGACGAGCCGGGGCCGGGGGAGGACAAGCACACGCTGACATTCTCGACCACGCCGAAGATGTCCACCTACCTGGTGGCGATGGCGGTGGGGGACTTCGAGTGCATCGAGGGAAGCGCGGACAACATCCCGGTGCGAATCTGCGACGTGCCGGGGCGGAAGCACCTGCTGACATTCGCGCTGGAATCGGCGGAGGCGAACCTGAAGTACTTCAACCGGTATTACGCGATCAAGTACCCGTTTGGGAAGCTGGACGTGATCGCGTTCCCGGACTTCTCGGCGGGCGCGATGGAGAACACCGCGGCGATCACCTACCGCGAGACGCTGCTGGCCATCGACGACCAGCGCTCGTCGGTCGGCCTGCATAAGGAGGTGACCGATGTCCTGTCGCACGAGATGGCGCACCAGTGGTTCGGAGACCTGGTGACGATGAAGTGGTGGGACGACATCTGGCTGAACGAAGGCTTCGCGACCTGGATGAGCCCGAAGCCACTGGCGGCGTGGAAGCCCGAGTGGCACGTCGAGATGGACGCGGTGAAGAACAACGCCCGGGCCATGAATCTGGACTCGCTGCAAACCACCCGAGCCATCCGCAATCCAGCCAGCAACACGGCGGAGATCAGCCAGCAGTTCGACGCCATCGCGTATGAGAAGTCGGCGGCGGTGCTGCGGATGGTCGAGTCGTACCTAGGCGAGGAAACATTCCGCGACGGCGTGAACGCGTACCTGAAGGAGCACGCGTACGGCAACGCCACCTCGGAGGACTTCTGGAACACGCTGACGCGGGTGTCGAAGAAACCGGCGGACAAGGTGATTTCGAGCTTCGTGATCCAGCCGGGAGTGCCGGTGGTGAACGTGGCCTCGAAGTGCGAGAGCGGGAACACGGTGGTCACGCTCACCCAGGAGCGTTTCGCGTACAACCCCGCGGTCACAGAGAGTTCCAATGCGGTGTGGCAGATCCCGGTGTGTTTGAAGGTCCCGGGGAGCGCGGCGCGCTGCGAGCTGATGACGGAGAAAAAGCAATCGTTGACGCTGAAGGGCTGCGCATCGTACGTGTTCGGCAACGCCGACGCGCGCGGCTACTACCGCACCGGCTATGACAGCGCGACCCTGCGCAAGGTCGCGGCGACGTCTGAGAAGGACCTGAACGGGCCGGAGCGGGCGCAACTGCTGAACGACGCCTGGGCGATGGTGCGTGCCGGGCGCAACAACGCGGAGGACTTTCTGGCCGTGGTCCAGGGCCTCGAAGGCGAGCGCGAGTACGGCGTGATGTCGCTGGAGGGAGCGTACCTGCGCTATGTCTCGGACTACCTGGTGACGGATGCCGACCGGGCGCAGTATGAGGGCTGGGTGCGCAACCTGCTGCACCCGCTGGCGGAGGACCTCGGATATCACACGGCCCCGAACGACAGCGACGACACCAAACAATTGCGGGCCTCGGTACTGCTGACGCTGGGCCATGCCGGGCGCGACCCGAAGGTGCTCAAAGTAGCGCGCGAGATGACGGAGCAGGCGCTGGAGAGCTCGAACGAAGTGGATCCGTCGCTGTTCGGGAACATGGTCGAGGTCGCCGCCATGTACGGAGACGCGGCGCTGTACGACAAGATCGCGGCCAAGCTGAGCGACACCAAGATCCCGCCCAACGAGTACTACACCTGGGTGTACGCACTGACCGAGTTCCGCGATCCCAAGCTGCTGGAGCGGACGCTGCGGTACATCGCCGGGCCGAACGTGCGCAACCAGGATGCCAGCCTGATGGTGGGCGCGGTGTGGCAGAACCCAGCGGGCATGCAGCCGGGATGGGAGTTCCTGAAGGCGAACTGGCCACAGCTCAAAGCGAAATTCGCCACATACACCACCGGCGAGATCGCCGGAAGTGCGCGCACTTTCTGCGATGTGGGGATGCGCAACGACGTGAAGTCGTTCTTCTCGCAGAAAGCACCCGATGCGACTCGCATCCTGAACCGCACACTGGAGAGCATCGACAACTGCGTGCGCCTGAAGCAGCAGCAGGAGCAACGGCTGGCGGCGTGGCTGAAGCAGAAGGGCGGGGCGTCGGGGCAGCAGTACGCAGTAGAGTAGTCCCTTCGCTGCGCTCAGGGCAGGCTAAGAACAGTCGGCGGTCGTCAGCAGGAGCTGGCGGCCGCCGACGTGTCTTTGGACAAAAGAGGAAGACTCAACACAAAGGTCACGAAGGGACACGAAGGCGCACGAAGGAAATCAGGGCTGCGCGAGTGAAGAGGGGTGGGCAGACTCGCGGATGCGGCGCCAGAGCTCCTGGCGGCCATCACTAGTCCGGGCGGAGTAGGCCAGGATCGCATCGGTAGCGAGCGTCTCGGTGAGGGCGCGGAGAGAGTTTGTCCGCTGGTTGCCGGAGAGCTTATCGGCTTTAGTGGCGACGACCACGAAAGGGCGCTGGTTCGCCCGGAGCCATTCGACGAGGTGCTGGTCGCTGGGCTGCGGAGGAACGTTGATGTCCACAAGCGCAACGCAGAGGATAAGCGGGGGACGGTCACGCAAATACGGGTCGATGAACTTGGGCCATTCGGCGGATACTTCGCGCGACAATTTGGCGTACCCATATCCAGGAAGATCGGCGAAGACGAAGTCTGGACGGGGCCTTCCGGGGAAGCGGATCTCGAAAAAATTGATGGCACGGGTGCGCCCCGGGGTAGAGCTGGTGCGGGCGACCTTGTGGCCGAGCAGGGAATTGATGAGGCTGGACTTGCCCACGTTGGAGCGGCCGAGGAAGGCAATCTCCGGCGGCCCGGCAGCGGGGAATTGCGCCGGGGAGGTGGCGGACAAGAGAAACCTGGTGAGAACCTTCATGGGACTGGAAGCGATTCTACCCGGAGAGGACGCGGAGAAGGCAGAGGGAAGAATGACCCGGGTGCACAGGGCGGTCAGAAGAACCCAGAGATCCGGCCTGAGTTACGGCGGGAAGTTCATGCGGCGCTGCAGATCCTGGAAGCGCGGGTCAGAGCGGATGGGGTCGTACATGGGGCTGACTTTCATCCAGCTGAGCCAGACCTCCCGCTCCTTGTAGGTGGTCTCCAGCCACTCGAAAGCCTTGTCTTTGTCGTCCATCCCGATGTAGACGACAGCGATGATGCCGGGCCAGATGAACTGGTGCTTGCGCTTCTCGAGCAGGAAGTCGAGCACGCGACGAGCCTCGTCGCGCTTGCCGGCGCGGCCATAGGCATACCCGAGGGCCCAGTTCGTCCCAGCGGTGGGAACCTTGCGGCTGAGGAAGGTGGCGATGGCTTCGTCGTACTTACCCATCGCCGTCAATGTCACACCCAACTGCCACTTGGCAAAGATGTTCTCGGGAGCGAAGGCGAGCACGCGGCGGCATTCTTCGGCCGATTCGTCGTAGCGGCGGGCGTAGTAAAGAAACCAGGCACGGTCCACTGCGAACGAAATGGACAGGGGATCCAGTTGCGCGGCGATGCGGCTCTGCTCGAGTGCCTCCTGGTGGCGCCCGAGCGGGCTCAGGATCCAGGCATACGTGTTGTGGACGACGGAAGACCCAGGGGAGAGTTGTACAGCCTGTTGCGCGTCGGCCAAGGCCCCGGCCCAATCCCAGTCACACTCGAGGTGAGCCATGGCGCGCGAGGCGTAAGCTTCGCCGAGGGCCGGGTCGAGTTCGATGGCCTTGTCGGCGGCGGCGCGGAACTCGGGGCAGGCTTCCCGCATGGGCTTGTACCCAACCCCGGCGATCGCCTCGTAGGCATGGGAGAGCGCAGCATACGCCGGTGCGTAGGTGGGATCGAGCTGAAGCGCTTGCCGCAGCATGGCCAGTCCCCTCTCCAGGGACTCGCGATTGGTGCTCTCTTGCTGCATGAGGAATCTGGCCTTGAGAGTGAGCTCGTGGGCTTCAGGATCGACGGCCGCGACGTGAGTCAGGCGGGTTTGTTCTTCCGGGGTGACCGCGATGCGGATCTCGCGCGCGATGGAGGCGGCGACCTCTCCCTGAAGGGAGAGAATGTTGCGCAGCTCTCTCTGGAAGCTGTCCGCCCAGATGTGCTGGTCGGTGGCGCCCTCGATCAACTGGACGGTGATCCTGGCCTGATTGCCTTCGCGCAGGACAGAGCCTTCGACCACGGCGTCCACACCAAGTTCGCGCGCGATCTGGGGGAGCGGCTTGCGCGTCCCCTTGTACTGCATCACCGAGGTCCGCGAGATCACCTTCAGGGCCTTGATGCGGGAGAGTTCGGCGATGAGCGCTTCGGTCATGCCGTCGGCGAAGTATTCCTGCTCGGGATCACGGGAGAGGTTTTCCAGAGGCAAGACGGCGATGGAGCGGATGTGCGAGGCCTTTGCCCCTGGGAAGAGCCGATCACGGAGGCCTCCGAGGTTGGCCATCATCCCGATAATGACCAGCAAGACTAACCCAGCGGCCGCCACGGACACGGCTCGTAGCGATACTCCCCTCACAGCAGGGGGAGAAGAAGGTGCAATGGCCACGCTCGGTGAGGAGCTGCTCCCGCTCAGGCGCCTCAGGTCCACCAACAGCTCCTTGGCAGACTGGTAGCGGTTCTCCGGGTCTTTCTCCAGGCATTTGGCGATGATGTCCGCCAGACGCGGGGACAGCCTGGGTTGGAGGAGCTGGGGCGCCGGAGGCAGTTGATGCAGGATGTCGTCCGCAAGCGCCGTTGCCGTCTTGCTGTCGAAGGGACGCCGCCCCGTCGCCAGCTCGTAGAGCACGACGCCCGCCGCCCAGATGTCGGCGCGCGCGTCCACGTTTTCGTTGCGCAGTTGTTCCGGGGCCATGTAGGCCAGCGTGCCCACCGGGCCAGCGTCCAGGACGCTCTGGGTCACCGACGCCTGGCCGACGAGTCCGACCCGCGTGGCCAGCCCGAAGTCCAGGATCTTGAGGCGTCCCTCCGGCGTGAGCCGCAGGTTGCCCGGCTTCAGGTCGCGGTGGACGACCCCTTCACGGTGCGCGGCTTCCAACCCGTCGGCAAGTTGGACGCCGATCTGGAGGGTCTCCTTTTCCGGCAGCGGACCGGCCGCAAGCTTTTCGTCCAACGTTATGCCCGGAATCAGCTCCGTGACCAGGAAGTCGATCCCCTCCTGACAGTCGAAGTCGAATACGGTGGCGATGTTGGGGTGGTTGAGGCGGGAGAGGGCCAAGGCTTCCTTGCGGAAACGCTTGCGGGCGGAGTCATCGGCCAGGGAGCCGGGCGGCAAAACCTTCAGAGCGACATCGCGTTCCAGACGCTCGTCGCGCGCCCGGTACACCACGCCCATGCCACCCGCACCGACCTGATCCAGGATCCGGTAATGACCCAGCGTCTTCCCAACCATGGAAGCGGGCGACGCCATGATAGGCGGCCATGTTAGGTGGCCCGCTACGCCAAGTCAACGCTGCCTTGGGGGATAGCTATTGGCGCGGGAAAATTCCTACACCCCCATGGCTCGGGGGCGGGCGCGCGCGTGCGGAGCAACGACCACAAGAGGGGTGCGGGCGGGCGCGGGGTCGGAAACGTAACTGGTGAGAAGGGGATTTCACAACAGTTACGCAGCGGCTACGAGACGAAACCGCAAATTCCTCCGCCAACAACGCGCCAAGTATTATCTTTCTTATCGAGCTTCCACAAATACCCGCTAGCGCAACGTGGGCCACAGTAGCTCTGCACGTACACCATCGCATGCCGCTGGTCCGTCGAGAAACCAATCGCGGACAGCCACACAATGCCAGGGAAATCGCCATTCTTGATTTGCGTTTTGTCCCGAATAAGAGAATACGCACCCGGAACAGTAAGCTTCTTCTGGAGGCGCTGCCTTTGTCTGTTCGCTGCAAGCAGACTACTTAGGACTTGAACCTCTTGCTGATCTTGTTGAACCTGAGCACGACAATCGTTCGTGATAGCTCCGGCTGGAATCGCCTTCGTCAGCGCGGCAATCCTAAGCGGCCGGTGGGCCTTGAACCACGATGAGTACCGCTGGCTAAGCACGGCTGAGTACACTTCATACGAAGCCGCAGGTGCACCGCCAGCCTTGTTACTCCCGGCCTGACTGCTTTCTTGCGCACCACCCTGAGCAGCGAGGCACATGGCAATGAGAGTGACGAACGCTCGTGTCATAAGGGCGGCTATTTGTTTCTCTACGGTGTTAGACACCAGCAAGGGCTCGCCCGGGCATAGCTGTTGATAACAGACCTTCTCACTAGTGACCGTTGCCCTCTCCACGTCAACGGCGCTTCTTGTTCGCAGACGCGCAGTCACTGGCGCGCGCCGGGCCGGGTGTGGGCGAGGACTGCGGCGAGCGCCTGGCCAGTGTAGGACTTGCGGGTGCGGCCGACCTGCTCGGGGGTGCCCTGGACGACGACACGCCCGCCGCCGTCTCCGCCCTCGGGGCCGAGGTCGATGATCCAGTCAGCGGAGCGGATGACGTCCATGTTGTGTTCGATGATGACGATAGTGTTGCCCAGATCGGTCAGGCGGTGCAGCACGTCGAGCAGCTTCTTGACGTCGTCGAAATGCAGGCCGGTGGTAGGCTCATCGAGCAGGTAGAGGGTGCGCCCGGTCTGGCGCTTGGAGAGCTCGCGGGCCAGCTTGATGCGCTGCGCCTCGCCGCCGGAGAGCGTGACCGCCGACTGGCCCAGATGGATGTAGCCAAGGCCGACGTCCACCAGCGTCTGCAACTTCTGGCGGACCTGGGGGATGTTCTCCAGAGCGGGCAGGGCGTCGGCGGCCGAGGTCTCGAGCAGGTCGGCGATGGAGAAGCCCTTGAACCTCACCGCCAGGGTCTCGTGGTTGTAGCGCTTGCCGCCACAGATGTCGCACTGCACGTAGACGTCGGGCAAGAAATTCATCTCGATCCGCTTCTGGCCCTCGCCCTGGCAGGCCTCGCAGCGTCCGCCGGGAACGTTGAAGGAGAATCGCCCCGCCTTGTATCCGCGCTCGCGGGATTCCGGAAGCATGGCGTAGAGGTCGCGGATCTGGGTGAAGACGCCGGTGTAGGTGGCGGGGTTGGAGCGCGGCGTACGCCCGATGGGCGACTGGTCGATGCGGATGACCTTGTCGACGTTCTCGGCGCCGGCGATGCCCTTGTGCGCGCCGGGCTCCTCGCGAGAACGGTAGAGCTGCTTGGCCAGCGCGCGGTAGAGGATGTCGTTCACCAGTGTGGATTTGCCGCTGCCGGAAACGCCGGTGACCACGGTCATGACGCCGAGCGGGAACGCGACGTCGATACTCTTAAGATTGTTCTCGCGCGCGCCCAGCACGGTGATGGCGTGGCCGTTGGTCTTGCGGCGCTCAAGGCGCATCGCGATGGAAAGCTCGCCGGAGATGTAGCGGCCGGTGAGGGAGGCTGCGGCGTTCTCGATGTCTTTGGGGGTGCCGGCAGCGACGACCGCACCGCCATGGCGTCCGGCACCGGGGCCGAGGTCAATGACGTAATCGGCGCGGCGGATGGTCTCTTCATCGTGCTCGACGACGAGGACGGTGTTGCCGAGATCGCGCAGGTCTTCGAGGGCGCTGAGCAGGCGTCCGTTGTCGCGGTGATGCAGGCCGATGGAGGGCTCGTCGAGAACGTAGAGCACTCCGCGCAGGCGCGAGCCGATCTGCGTGGCCAGACGGATGCGCTGGCCTTCGCCGCCGGAAAGCGTGGCGGCGGAGCGGTCGAGGGAGATGTAGCCCAGGCCGACAGCATCGAGGAATTGCAGGCGCTCGGCGATCTCGCGCACCACGCGGCCGGCGATCTTCTGCTCGCGCTCGTTGAGCTTGATCCTGTCGACCGCTTTGATGGCTTTCTCGACGGCGAGGGCGGTGAAGTCGGCAATGGAGAGCTGATTGACTTTGACGGCCAAGCTCTCCGGACGCAGGCGTCTGCCGTGGCACGCCGGGCACTGCGTCGCCGACATGTAGTTGAGCAGCCACTCGCGGTAGCTCTCCGACGACGCTTCTTCCATGTTCTGCTTCAGGAACGCCAGCAAGCCGTGGAACCCAACCTTCCTGGCCTGCGTGGCGTCGGGGCCGTAGAGGATGAGGGTCTGCGTCTTCTCGGGAAGTTGTTCGAACGGGATGGAGAGGTCGAAGCCGTAGGCCTCGGCGGCGAGCGCCAGCAGGCGATGGAGATAGGTCGAGCCGGAGCCGGGGCCGAGGCCGCCGTCGAGCAGAGGCTTGGACCAGTCCACGATCACCTTCGCGGGATCGAAATCGTACTTGCTGCCCAGGCCGTGGCACTCCGGGCAGGCGCCGTACACGCTGTTGAAGGAGAACGAGCGCGGCTCGAGCGTGGGCACGTTGATGCCGCAGACCGGACAGGCCAGGCGGGAAGAAAAGAGGCGCTCCTCGCCGTCTACCACGGCCACAAGCACCAGGCCGCCGGCCAGCTTCATGGCGATGGCGACCGAGTTCTCCAGGCGCTTCTCGATGCCGGGCTTGACCAGCAGGCGGTCGATGACCACCTCGATGGTGTGGTTCTTGCGCTTGTCGAGCTTGATCTCTTCTTCGAGGTTGCGCAGCTCGCCGTCGATGCGGGCGCGTACAAAACCGTGTGCGGCGAGTTTCTCCAGCTCCTTGGTGAATTCGCCCTTACGCCCGCGGACGATGGGAGCCAGGATCATCACGCGGTCTTCGGCCTTGAGTTCCATCACCTGCTGCACGATCTGGCCGGCAGACTGGCGGGTGATCTCGCGGCCGCACTGCGGGCAATGGGGCACGCCCACGTTGGCATAGAGCAGGCGCAAGTAATCGTAGAGCTCGGTGATCGTCCCCACGGTGGAGCGCGGGGAACGGCTGGTGGTCTTCTGCTCGATGGAGATGGCGGGCGAGAGGCCGTCGATGGAATCGACGTCGGGACGCTCCATCTGGTCAAGGAACTGGCGGGCGTAGGCGGAGAGGGTCTCGACGTAGCGGCGCTGGCCTTCGGCATAGATGGTGTCGAATGCCAGCGAAGACTTGCCGGATCCGGAGAGGCCGGTGATCACGGTCAGGGTGTTGCGCGGGATCTCGACCGAGATGTTCTTCAGGTTGTGCTGGCGCGCGCCGCGCACCGTGATCTTAGTGATGGCCATTGGACCGGAACGCCCCACCCGCGGTGCGGTCACCTGGAAGCCTCAGAAAGGGAGGAGCACAGCTCTACTCCGTATCTTAGTCGTCACTAGCAGGGAGCGTCAACGAGGTGGAAATTGAGGAGCGCAGCCATGGGCGGCCGCGCTACACATGATCGAACACTGCTGCGAAATGCTGCGAGATGCGGTGGACGGCGACGCGATCCTGAACCAGCCCAAGCTGGAAATGCGGGGCAGGATCCTGAACGAGATCGATTCGGATTACGCGGTGCGTTCGCCCGAAGACCGGCCGAACTTGTACTGCATCAATTATTGTCCGTTCTGCGGGCGGGCGATCTCGCGGACGATTTGGAACGCGGAGAAGAAGAAGTAGTTGCCAGTTGTCGGTTGCCAGTCCGGCGAGATTGACTGACAACTGACAACTGCAAGTCCATGTCCTTCGGTGACGTTTACCGGGGCAAACGAATGAGACATTGTTAGGGCTGACTGGGGCGGGGCAATGACATCCGGAGCTCCGGTCCGGACATCCTGGAAGGGCGGAAAGAAGTGCGGACCATGTTGATCTCGACCACCATCCTCTTCACCATCGTCTCCGCAGTCGCAGTCGGAATCGTTGCCGGGTACGCGGCCATCTGGGGCATCCTGACCGCGCTCGGACGCCGCCCAGCCGCCCAGGAACCGGCGCTGGTGCCGGTGGAGACGGCAGCGGGTCGTTAGCCGTCAGGCGGAGACTCATCCCACCTGGTTCTTCACTATTCACCAAACATATACCGAGCACTCAGGACTTTGTGCCGTGTAGTGGGTCACTGCTGGGGTGCCTGCGGCTCCTGCTGCTGCTGTTGTTGCTGCTGCTGTTGCTGCTGCTGCTGTTGCTGCTGCAGACGCTGCAACTCCTGGAGGAGCTGTTCGGGAGTCTTGACGGGCGGTTGTTGGGGCTGGCCAGGCTGGGTCGGGAAAGGCTGGTTGGGGACGGCCTGGGGGACGGGTTGCGGCTGCACCGATTGCGGTGGCTGTGGCTGCGGTGCTTCCTCAGGCTGCTCGACGATGTCGTCGGGCTGCGTGTCGGGGTCTTCCTCCGGCGCCGGCTGGGCCGCGGGCCCCCGTCGCGGCTGTGGAATCGCCCCGGCCGGAGCCGCACTGGACGCGATGACGCCGCCACCGTCCTTGGAGGTGATGATCGCCTTCTGCAGAAGATCGGGGCGGCCGTTGGCTCCCAGCAGGATGTAATCGAAGCGGGAACCGTTGAGCAGCGCAGCCAGCACCTGCGGAGCAGGGGCCGGTCCGACCGTAGCGACGACGCGCTCCTGCGAGAGGGTGGGGGGATACTCGATGCTGGCGCCCGTCTTCAGCCGTACCTGGCTGAGAATATCGCCGAGAGTAGAATTGTTTGCGACCACGGTCAGCATCCCGTCGCGGTAAGTGACCTGGGGCGCGGTGGGCGGAAGCTGAGCCGCAGTCGGCGGAGGCGGCGCCGGCGCAGGCTCGGGCGTGGGCGCAGGCTTCTCGACTAGAGCAGGCGGGGGCTTGGAGACACCAGAGTGGTGCCGTTTTGAGCGCGGACGGTCTGTTGGGGAAGTTGATTCGGCGGGTGCCGTCGGCCCTGCGGTCGCACCGGTGAGCTTTTGGGGCGGCTGCGTCCGGTCATCGACGACCTGGGCGATCAATCCCGGCGCCAGAAAGGCCATGACCAGCAACAGCGGTGACCATTTGCGAACGGCGTTCAAGTGGAACTCCCCGTGGCGCGATTTTACACCCAAGCGGCCCGCGGCGAGCGCATGGTCCTGGATAAGGCCCAGGATGCGGCTGGGAGCGCGGGTTGGACATCAGAAACGGACGGAGACGCATCTCTCCCAGAGTAGCGTCCGGAAAGCGGCAACACGGTTATGATCCGCAAAACCCTGGTGGCGTGGTTCCTGCTGGTTTGGGCGTGGGCGGCAACGGCGCAGATGGAGGCCGGCAAAACGTCTTGCTCGACGGCCGGCGAGCTCGATCCCGCGATGCGCGCGAACATCGAGCGCGCGGCGCAGCAATTCACCACTGACGCCGTGCAGGGCAACGCCTTCAACCTGCGGCAGATCTCGACCGGCAGCCTGGCGGCGAATTTCGGCGCGATCGAGGCGCTGATCGGGGAATACAAACCAAGCCTGGCGGGCGGGACGGCGAAGATCCGCAGCCTGTACCTGCTGGAAGCCAGGGGATCGCAGCCGCTGGAGACCGCGGGGTTCTTCTGCGGCATCATAAACTCGCCGGAAGCGACGGGGTTCAGCATCACAAACCTGCCGCCGGGGCGGTACGCCATCGTGATCGAGGACATCACCGCGCCAAAGATGCCGTTCCTCCTGACGCAGATCCTGAAGGATGAGGGGAGCTGGAAGCTGGCCGGCTTCTACCTGAAGCCGACGCAACTGGCGGGGCACGACGCGGCCTGGTTCCTGCAAACAGCGCGAGACTTCAAGGCGCGGGCCGAGATCCACAACGCGTGGTTCTATTACCTGGCGGCATGGGACCTGACTTCGCCGCTGGACTTCATGAGCACACGCCAGCTCGACCGGCTGGTGGACGAGATGGCGCCGATGCGCCCGAACGATCTTCCCTTCAATGGGCCGGTGGACCTTGCGGGGACAGGGAAGAGCTTCAAGGTCACATACGTCTCCATGGTCCCGGTGGACAACGACCTGTACCTGCTGGTGAGGTACCGATCGCCGGATGTCTCGAACACGCAGCAGGCCTACGCCGATAACGTGAACGTGATCAAGGCGCTGACGACGCAGTACCCGGAGTATCGGGAAGCCTTCGCGGGCGTGGTGGCGCGCGCCACCGAGCCCTCGGGGCGGGATTACGGTTCCATGCTGGCGATGAAGGACGTGAAATAGCAGCCGGCCATCCGCCGTCCGCGCTCCGGAAGAACAAAGGCGACCGCGAGGCCGCCCGTAGTATTGAGCGTTCGCCGATCGGCGGAACCCTCCAGGGAGCGCACAGTCGAAGATTTTCTGAAGCCGGCAGCGGGACTTCGGAATCTACTTTGACATTGAAATAATCCGACGCGAGGCAACAATCATGGCGAAAGTCGCAAGCGAGAGACCATTGAGCGAGGCGGTGCGCGAGCGCCGCGCGACCGGTCATTTTGAATCCACTCCCATCCACGAGGAAGACCTCAAGAAGATCTTGCAGGCGGGCATGGAAGCGCCGAGCGGCTACAACCTGCAGCCCTGGCGCTTCGTGGTGGTGCGCGATGCGGAACAGCGCAAACGGCTGCGCGAAGCGGCGATGGGACAACCCAGGGTGGAGGAAGCTCCGGTGATCATCGTGGCCTGCGGCGATCCGCAGGGCTGGAAGAAGGGTGATCTGGAGGAGATGCTGCGCATGGGCAACGAGCATGGCTTCCCGGAGGCGGGCAATGAGGGTGCGCGCAAAGCCGTCACCGGGCTGCTCAGCGGCGCGGGAGGCGAAGCGGGCGGCATCAGCGGCAACACGCACGTGTGGGTGAACCGCCACGTGATGATCGCCTACACCACGATGATGTGGATGGCGGAGTGCCTGGGATATGACACTGCGCCGATGGAAGGATTCTGGGAAGACAAGGTGAAGCAGGTCCTGAATATCCCCAACGAGGTGCGGGTGGTGGCGCTGCTGGCGGTGGGGCGGCGCAAGGGCGACGACAAGCCCTATGGGGGACGGTTCGCGATGTCCAAGGTGATCTTCGACAACCAGTGGGGCAAAGGGCTGCAACTGTAATCGGTCCGGAGTCCTGGGGGCAGCAGGAGCGGGTGGGCGCGGCGCAGGCCGCGCCTTTTGTTTGTAGCGGCATTTTGGGATAGGCTTCGGAAGAATGAAGCTGTGGGATAAGAAGCCACAAGGGCCGCCGGGCGCGGTGGTCACCGGAAAGTCCTGGTACAAGCGGCTGGACGTCGGTATCTCCCTGGTGGTGACCGCGGTCGGGGTGTTGATCTTCTACTACGCTCAAGTCCTGGGCAGCAGCGCGGCCGCCGTCTCATTCATCCAGAACGTCGAGCTGCGTTCGCTGGACGCCCGTTTCGTCCTGCGCGGCGAGAGGCCGCACGATCCACGCATCGTGATCGTGGACCTTGACGAGAAAACGCTGGAGAAGGTCGGGTCATTTCCGATCGCGCGCAATGCCTACGCGCGGGTTATCGAGAACCTGAAAAAGGATGGGGCCAGCATAGTCGCGTTCGACATCGTCTTCCCTAAGCCGGAGAAAAATTCCGCGGTCGAGGCGCTGAAGAAACTCGAAGCGGAGGTGCACGGGAGGGCTCCTGCGGCGGTCGTCGACCGCATCCGCGAGATCGAACGCACCAGCGACAACGACGCCATCCTGGCCGAGTCGATGAAACACGCAGAGAACGTGATCCTCGGACACATCTTCCTGGATGCCGTGCGCGCGAAATCGCAGGACCCGCAAGCAGCGGAGGATTACTACAACATCCTCTGGGGGCAGCCCTTCCCGCAGATGCGGCCACTGCCGGATGCGGGCAAGTTCGATCTCAATACCGCGTGGTCTGACCCCAGGCAAGGCCACTTGGGGAAAGTCTTTGTAAGCATCGAGCCGAACATCCGGATCATCGCGGAGGCGGCGCGGTCGTACGGATTCTTCAACAACGAGCCCGACGGGGACGGCACCTACCGTCGCGCGATCCTGCTGGTCCGCTACCAGAACTTCGAGTGGTACCCCTCCCTAGCCCTGGAGGCGGTCCGGCAATACGAGGAGATCCCCAACGAGCAAATCATCGGGTGGATGGGGCCGACCGGCCTCGACAACGTCCAGATGGGCCAGCACGTGCTGAAAACGCGCCCCGACGCCACCATGCTGATCAACTTCGCCGGGCCATTCCGCACCTACCAGCATTACTCCATGGTCGATGTGATGAATGGTGCGCTGCCTCCACAGACTTTCCGGAACAAGATCGTGCTGCTAGGCTCAACCGCTCTCGGCATCGGCGACATACGGCCCACGCCATTTCAGAGCGCGGATTACATGGGAGTAGAGATCCACGCCAACATCATCGACAACATCCTGCATAACGGCGAGAAGGGGCGCGGATTCCTCACCCACGGAAGGCGCGAGGAAATGATCGACCTCGCCTTCCTGCTGGCCTTCGGGCTGGGGCTGGGGTACTTGTTCGGGCACGCGAAGCCGATCACCTCGACGGTAGTCGCCATCGTGGCGTTGGCCGTGTTTGCAGCAGTCGTGTACGAAACATTTGCCCGATTCAGCCTGTGGCTGAGCTTCGTGCTGCCGGCGGGCGTGTTGGTCGCCAACTACGCCGCGGTCACCAGCTTCCGCATGATCTTCGAGGAGAGAGAGAAGCGGAAGATCCGCCACGCTTTCGGGCAGTACGTGGCGCCGGGGGTGATCGCGCTGCTGGAGCAGGACCCGGAACGGTACTTCAAACCGGGCGGCGAGCGGCGGGAGATCACCGTGATGTTCAGCGACATCCGGTCGTTCACCACCATCGCCGAGGACATGACACCGGAAGAGCTGGTGAGCGTGCTCAACGAGTATCTGGGCCAGATGACCGATGTCCTTTTCAAATCGTGGGGCACGCTCGACAAGTACATCGGCGACGCTCTGATGGCGTTCTGGAACTCGCCGTATCCACAGGAGGAGCACGCCATGCGCGGGGCATCGTGCGCGCTCAACATGCTCGACCGGCTGGCCGAGATGAACGCCGCCTGGGCGGCGGCGGGGAAGAAGCAGCTCAGTATCGGCATCGGGCTCAATACGGGCCCGGTCAATGTGGGCAACATGGGTTCGGAGAAGAGGCTTTCCTGGACGGTGATGGGAGACAACGTGAACCTGGCGTCGCGGCTGGAGGGCATGACCAAGGAATATCACTGCCCGGTCATCGTCAGCGAATTCACCTACGAGCAGATCCGGAGTGGGTTCGTGTGCCGCGAGCTGGACCGCATCCGGGTGATGGGAAAGATGCAGCCGGTGGCGATCTACGAGCTCATGGGGTTCCTGCCGGAGCGGGAGAAATTCGCTGACCTGCTGGAGGAGTACGAAGAAGCGCTGGCCGCGTATCGCCGGCATGAGTGGGACAAGGCCTTAAAATTGTTCGAGGCCCTGCTGGCGAAGTATCCCCACGACGGTCCGTCGCAGGTGCTGTTGCAGCGCTGTATCGAGTTCTGCGCCGAATCCCCGGCGGAAGATTGGGACGGCGTGTACGACATGAAGACAAAATGATGCGAATGAGATCCGTCACCTTGGCCGTACTCGCCGCGACATTCGCGGCAGGACAACAATCGGGAAGCGCTCAACCGCCCGCGCCAGGGCAGGCGGCGGCCAGCAGCTCTGAAGCGCCCGCCAAGAAGGCGAAGCCGGCGCGCCAACCCGCCGCGCTGATGGCCGAGAACTACTCGGAGGAGGTCGCGACCGCTCTCCTGTCGCGCATCGCGGACGGATTCACGCGCCGGAATCCCAAGGTGCTGCTCTCCGCATTCGATGCGCAGCATTTCTCCGATTACGGGACATTCGCGGATCGAATTCGAGCGCGGCTGAGCCAGCACGATTCGTTCCGTGTCCATTACCGGATCGTGAGCACGACCATCGAGGGGGCAGGCGGCGCGGCGGCCGTGGAGCTGCAGATCGAGGAGAGCTTCGCCCTCAATGCGGTCCCCCCGACGCGTACTGCGGGGCAGGCCCGGTTCACCTTCGAACGGGGCGCGAACGGGTGGCGCATCGTCGAGGTCGCGCCCCGGGACCTGATCACCGGCGCTCGAGGATCGTTCCAGTCATCGCGATGAAGAGAGATTATCCCGATCGGCCGATCGTCGGCGTCGGAGCCGTGATCGTGGACGGCGACCGCGCGCTGGTGGTACGCCGCGCCACCGAGCCGCTCAAGGGGCAGTGGTCGATCCCCGGCGGCGTGCTGGAACTGGGCGAGACGCTGCGCGCCGGCGCCGCGCGCGAGGCCCTGGAAGAGACTGGCCTCAAGGTCGAAGTAGGAGAAGTGCTTGAAGTCGTCGATCGCATCATTCCCGACGACGAGGGGAAGACGCGCTACCACTACGTGCTGGTGGATTTCCTGTGCCGGAGGATCGCGGGCGAAGCGCGGGCCGGCAGCGACGTCAGCGCGGTGCGCTGGGTCAGCCGGACCGAGCTGAGGACCTTCGACATCGCGGAGTCGGCGGCAGAGGTCATCCGCAAGGGCTTCGCACGGAGTGAGAAGTGATCATCGCCACGGCCGCGAAGGGACCGGTGGACGAGTTTCTGCGCGCGAACCCGTGGGTGATCCCCCTGTTCGTAGTGGCGTGGGGATGGCTGGTTATATCCCTCGTCGCGCGGCTGAGCGGGTGGTCGCTGCTGGCGGAGCGCTATGGCGCGAACGCGCCGTTCGAAGGCGAGAAGTGGTACTTCCAGAGCGTGCAGATGCGCTACTTGAGCCACTACAACAATTGTCTGACCTTCGGAGGGAACGCCCAGGGGCTGTATGTGGCGATGTTCTTCCTGCTTCGAGCCGGACATCCGCCGCTCCTCATTCCCTGGGAGGAACTTGAGATCGAGCCGAAGAAGAGGTTTTTCGTGACCGGGTACGAGCTGCGGTTCCGCCAGGTCCCCGGCGTGTACATGTGGGTGTGGGCCAAGCTGGGAGAGAAGATCGTACGGGCGTCGCAGAACCGAGTCCCGGGTGTCCGCCTGGCGCCGCAGATCGGCTGATCTGAATCCATCGAGCCACTTGACTCCGATTTTTGATGTGTACTAATGTGCGCTTACACCGGAAAGGAGGTGGTCCGATGAGTTTGGAAAGCCATAGTAGATCGAGATCAGGTGAGGTGGCTGAGGCTTAGGGCGAACGCTCTAATGTCCTTGCAACTTCCGGCTGTGATGGAGGCTGCCTCGGGCCACGATTCATAGAGTGGACCGCCTCAGGCCAATCCCAACAGCTTACCGGCGAAGCGCAGTGCTGACGGGCATTGCGCTTCGCGCTTTTTGCGGCTATCCCTTCCAGCGATACGCTTCGTTTTGAGGCAGGCCCATGTGCGCCAGCACCCGATTGGCGAACTCGCGCGCCATCTCCTCCGAATCCTGGGGCTTGTTGTAGAAGGTGGGGATGAGGGGATAAATGGTGGCGCCGGCGTCGGCAGCGAGTCCCAGGTTGCGGATGTGGACCTTGTTCAGCGGCGTCTCGCGCACGCAGAGCACCAGCGGGCGGCGCTCCTTCATGCAAACGTCGGCGGCGCGCTCGATGAGCCGCTCGGCGGTGCCGTTGGCGATCCGCGCCAGCGTGCCCATGCTGCACGGGATCACGATCATGGCGTCGGTCGGATAGGAGCCGCTGGCCACGTTGGCCCCGATGTCGTCGTTGTTCTGCGGCTGGATCTTCTTCGACTTCTTGCCCAGGATCTGCTCGACCAGCCGGCTGCGGCCGCGCAACCCCAGTTCCTCGGCGATTACTCGTAAGCCGCTATCGGAGACGATAAAGTTCACGGTGTGAACCCGCTGATCGCGTTCCACGGCCAACAGCAGGTGACGAAGGAACACTGACCCGCTGGCGCCGGTGCTCGCGACGGTGAGGTTCTGGGGGGCGTCCCTCATGCTTTTGCCGCCATCCAATCAAGTAGCTGTTCCGTGGACAGGCGGAAGATTGAGGATAGGGAGCGGAACTCAGGCAAGTCAAGGAAACCTTTAAGGATCAGTGACTTGCACGAGCGAATATGGCGCCATCAGCGGGAATCCGATCGCGGCGCCGCAGCGCGGGACAGTTGCACGCCCTGGCCGCATTGCAGCGCGAAATCCAGGCCACTGACCCCAATGGCCGCAGGAAATACTTGCGCGATTTCGCCGCTTCCTACCGCTCGTACGAGACGATTCTCAGCGAAAGCGAGCTGCGGGGGAGGATCCGCAGTTCCGACGTCCTGCTGGTGGGCGACTACCACTCCCTCCGACGCTCGCAGGAATTCACCGCTAACCTCATCCACGAGTCGGGAGCGGCCGGGCAGCCGGTCGTGCTCGGCGTCGAATTCATCTACGCGCGCGACCAGCACATCCTGGACGAATGGCTTGCGGGCGAGATCGACAACGACGAGCTGCGGGAACGTATCCGCTTCGACCTGGAGTGGAGCTACGAGTGGGAGCCGTTCCTGGGGGTGCTGGAGGCGGCGCGGCGGTCTGGAGTCGCGGCGTATGGATTGGACTGCCCTCCGCGTGACGACCTGCGCAAGATCGCGGCGCGAGACCGCCACGCCGCCGCCAAGCTGGCCGAGATCCGCGAGCGCCATCCGGGCGCGCCCGTTGTGGCGCTGTTCGGCGAGTCGCACCTTGCGCCCGGCCATCTGCCGGAGCAGGTGCGGCTGCGCCTGCCGGATGCCCGCCTGCTCACCGTCCTGCAGAACGTGGACGCGCTGTTCTGGAAGGCGGCGGGCGAGCAAGTAGACCGAGTAGAAGCCGTGCAGGTAACAGAAGGAGTCGTCTGCGCCTTCAACGCCACGCCGCTGGAGAAGTACGAGAGTTACCGGCAATGCATCGAACGCTGGCGGCAGGAGCGCCGGACCGGGCCCGACCTGGAGCCCACTATCTACAACCTGGTGGACGCGATGGCACGCTTCCTGCACATCGATACCTATGCTTCGCAGAACGGCACCCAGCCACGCTATCTCGTGGACCAGATGCCGGAGGTGTGCAGCGTGGCGGCCGAAGACCAGCTGCGCCGCCAGCTGGCGCGCAAGCGCGCCACGGAGCTCGAGCAACGAGAGGTCCTGACGCGTCTCAAAACGCACGGATGCTGCTACCTGCCCCGGGTCAACACGGTGTTCGTGCGCGAGTTCCAGATGGTGGGCGGGGCCGAAGAGGCGGTGCGCTTCGTGCACGCAGCGTGCTCCGGGTGGGCCGGGAGCGTGACGGAGTCCGCCGCTCCAAGCGACGACGCCCTTGCCGAGTACGTCTTTTACCAGCGCACGCTGGAAGAGGCGCTCGCCTATTTCGGTTCGCGGGTGCTCAGCCCCGAACGTCCGCCGGTGCGCGAGGCAGACCTGTACGCGCTGTACACGCAGCCTTGCGAATCGGTCGAGCAGCGCTTCGACGGCTACCGCGAGTTCATGGAGACGATCGACTTCCTCGTCCTGCACAAGGACTGGGAGACAAACTTTCGCCGATACTTCCAGATGCCGCAACTGCTGCGCGATGGCATCCGCTACCGCGATGAGAGGTTTGTTTTCGTCACCGAGAAGCTCGGCCACATGCTGGGCAGCGAGCTGTACGACGCCTACGTCGCCGGACGCCTGTCGAAGCGGTACATCCGCGCATTGTTCTTCCGCAAGCTGGCTGCCGCCGATTCGGCGAGGAAGATGTACTTCGACGTCGTCCGGCGGTCGCGCGTCCCCCGGCAGCGCGTTCTAGCCTGAGAACAGCCAGCCATCAGCATTCAGCACTCACCCCATGGAGTGCCGGTCGAGGTGATAATCTCATTGGCTGATTGGCGATTGCCGAGTGCTCCCGTGAAGGCTGAATCCATCCGCAGATTGTTCGAAGACGTCCGCCGGGGAAAGCTCTCGGCGGACGAGGCCGTCTCGCGTCTGCGGCATCTTCCGTTCGAAGATCTAGGGTTCGCCAAGGTGGACCACCATCGCGTGCTGCGCGCGGGCATGCCGGAGGTGGTGCTGGCGGCGGGGAAGCCGCCGGGCCAGGTGGCGGAGATCTTCGCACGGCTGGCGCGGCACAAAACCAACGTCCTGGCCACGCGCGCCACCCGCGAGCACTACGATGCCGTGCATGCCGCGTTACCCAAGACCGAGTACCACGAGCTGGCGCGCGCCATTGTTTTGCAGCAGGATCGGAAGAAGTACGGGAAGGGAACGATCGCGGTGGTGTCGGCCGGCACCAGCGACATCCCCGTCGCCGAAGAGGCGGTGGTCACGGCCGAGGTGATGGGCAACGACGTGGAGCACGTCTACGACGTGGGCGTCGCCGGGATCCATCGCCTGCTGGCGCACCGCAAAGCCCTCACCAGGGCGCGAGTGGTGATCGTATGCGCGGGGATGGAAGGGGCGTTGCCCAGCGTGGTGGGCGGCCTGGTGCGCGTGCCGGTGATCGCTGTGCCCACCAGCGTGGGCTATGGCGCTTCTTTTGAAGGCCTGGCGGCCTTGTTGGGAATGCTCAACTCCTGCGCCTCCAACGTGAGCGTGGTCAACATCGACAACGGCTTTGGCGCGGGATACGTCGCCTCCGTGATCAACCGCCTCTAGACCCCGACCGCAGTCCGGCCCGCGGACTCTGAATCCTCCAGGCCGTTCGCGACTCCAATGAACGAGAGACCATGAAAGAGATCCTCGAATTCCTGGTGCAACACGGGTACGTCGTCCTGTTCGCGTGGGTATTCGCGGAGCAGGTGGGTCTGCCGCTGCCCGCGGTCCCGGTGCTGCTGGGAGCGGGCGTGCTGGCCGGCATGGGACACATGAATGCCGGTGGAGCGCTGCTGGGCTCGGTGGCGGTCTCGGTGGCGGCGGACCTGCTGTGGTATGCGCTGGGAAGGCGCCGGGGGGCGAAGGTACTGGAGCTGCTCTGCCGCATCTCTCTGGAGCCCGATTCGTGTGTCCGCCGCACCGAGGACGTGTTTGCCAAGTACGGCCCGCGCACACTGCTGGTGGCCAAGTTCATTCCCGGGCTGAGCGTGGCCGCGCCACCCATGTCGGCGGTGGTGCGCATGGGGTTGGGCCGGTTCCTGCTGTTCGATGCGCTGGGCGCGCTGCTCTGGGCCTTCTCCTTCGGCGCCCTGGGCTACATCTTCAGCCATCAGGTGGAGGACGTCGCCGCTTACGTCGGCCAGGTGGGGACCTTCCTGATCTGGCTGCTGTTCGCAGCGGTCGGGTTATACATCTACCGGCGGTACCGGCAGCGGAAGGCGTTCCTGAAGGAGCTGGAGGTGGCGCGCATCACCCCCGAAGAGCTCAAGGGGATGCTGGAGCGTGGCGAGGACGTGTTCATCGTGGATCTCCGGCACCCGCTCGATTTTCTGCCCTATCCGTCCACCATCGGAAACGCGCTGCGCATGGCGCCCGCGGAGCTGGAGCAGCGGCACCAGGAGATCCCGCGCGACCGGGACATCATCCTTTACTGCACTTGACCGAATGAAGCGACCAGCGCCCGTGTGGCGCTGCAATTGAGAGCGAAGGGCATCCAGCGCGTTCGGCCGCTGCTGGGCGGCTTCTTCGGCTGGAAAGAGAAGGGCTACCCGCTGGTGGAGGTCGATTTCGGCCAGCCTGCGGCCGCCGCCTCTTAGGGATCCTTCTCCGTGGCCACGCCGCTCAGCACGGTGGCGCAATCGGTGATGGGTGCGCGTGTGCACCGCTTCATCGCCGCAGGGCGGCCTCGGTTGGCGTCTTTTCGACGGAGACCTGCGGCTTTTGGAGCGTGCCCTCGACCGCGATCGCCGGCCCAATCCGCGGGGTCAGCTTCAGATCGAGCTCCCGCGCAAGCGACGCCGTTCCAGTGACCTCATAGATGCCGGAAGCGGTGTCCATGCTGCTGTCGGTAAAAGTGAGCTTGCCGTCGTCGAAGGCGGCGTGGCCCCGCAAGCGAGGGAAGCGCAGCGCCTCCGACCCGCGCAACGACAGGTGGCGCAGGACCCCGTCGCGCCACTGGAAGTCCAGCATGCCGGAGAGCGACTCCAAGAGCTCCGACGCGTTCCAGCCAGCCAGGCTGGCCTGGTAGGTGGCGTGCGCCGTGCCACTGGCCCAGTTGTCACGCATGGCGGTCGAGATCTGCGCCAGCGAAATGCCGTCGAGCGTGCCCGTGCCGGAGTAGGCGGGCGTGTTGCCGGAGAAATCGGCCTGCCAGCGGCCCTGCTGCTTGCCGCCGAACAGCTCGCCGCGAACGTCGCTGAGGAGCAAGTGCCCGTCCCCGAGCTTTACCTGTGCGGAGACGTGGGTCACCACCACCGACTTGAGCAGCAAGCGGCCGATCAAGATGCGGCCCTCGGCGCGGAGCCGCCCCACCGCAGCGATGTCGTTCGCAGCCTGGCCGCTGACGAACTGGTACCAGGGACGGCTGCGCAACTGTGGATTCAGCAGGCGGTTCAGCTCATCTGTGCTGAGCTGGTCGGAGCGGAGATCGAACTGCACGATACAGGTGGCGGCGAAGTCGCAGCGGCGGGGAAATTGCAGCCCCCCCCCGAACGCCAGGTGCAGGTTCTCAAACGCGCCGATGATGTTGGTGATGCTCGCGCGGTCGGGGGCCAGCGCGATCACTGCCGACGATAGATGGAGCGGAGCGGCGACGCCCGGCAGTTCCGCCGTCACGTTCTTCAGTTGGACTGTGCCCACGGGCAACGGCGAGCCGAAACCGGCCCAGGCTCCAGCAACGTCTAGGTCCACGCGGGCGGCGCCGGGGATGTCGCGCCGCGGCGCAGGCACGCCCAGCCCCTGCGCGACCCGGAGCAGACGCCGGAGATCGGCGTCACCCTGAATGCTGACCGAGTAGCCGGCCCGAGTCACAGTCGCGTGGACACTGGCCGGCGCTGCGCCCCCTAGGGCAACGGGAAACGAAGCGACTTCGAGTTGCAGATGCTGATAATCCGGCGCCGCGCGGCGGTGAGGCCCGCCCGCCAGGGTGGGCTGGAAGCTGAAGTTGATGGCGCCAAGCTCGAGAGCGGCGTCAAGGGTCTGGGAGCGGAGAACGAACCCGTTGGTGCTTCCCCCGCCAGTCCAGGCCTGGATGCTCTTTGAGTCCTCGGGCACGGTTTTCAGGGCGAAGGCGGCGTCGACATCTCCGTCCGCGCCCAGATCGGCCGGCAGGTCGCGCTTGGCGTGCTGCGCGAACCGCACCACCTCCTGCATGGGGACATCCTTCGCTGCGATACTGAGGCCGTACTGGCGCTCGCCGAACAAGTGGACGATCTGCCCGCGCAGGGTGACCTGCCCATCCCCTGCGGGAACGATGCACAACATGTTGGAAAGTGTTTCGCCATCGACGGAGTAGTTCCCGGTGCATCTGGTGCGGAGAGCGAACGGCCCGCCGCTCATGATGTCGTAGCGGCGAAAGTCATCGACCCGGGCGTCCACCGCGAACTGGAGCTTCGCCGGGGTGCCGGCAAGATCGGCGGTTACATCGGCCGAGCCGCGCCAGCCGCGATCACGGTCATAAACCAGCGTGGTGAGTTGCCCGAGCTGCGCCCGCTCCAGCGTCAGATGGAGGCTTACCGGAGTCTCCCGAAACGCCCCGGCGCGGCGGAAGGTACCGCTGACGCGGATTCGGCCGGTGTCACTCAGGTTGAAATCGGTGCGCACCGGGCGCGCGTTGAGCCGCATGTTCCATTCGTCTTCCTGCGCCAGCCAGAGGGAGAATTCGGCGTCGGTGAGCGCGAAGGCCTTTTTCTCCTGCCCGAGCTTGAAGTTGATACGTCCGGCCGCAGCTTCGATGTAAGGAAAGCGCGGGCGGGCTTCGGCGCGGGCCAGGGCGGTGGGAGCGGTGGGCACCTGCGAGGCGCGCGCCAGCAGCCCTTCTACGTTCCAGCGCCCGTCGACGGCCCGGACCAGGTTGAGGCTGGTGTAGCGAAGGCTGAGGCTGGCAATCTCCAGGCGTCCTCCCCACAGGGAAGTCAGGCGCAACGATGCCGTCACCGTCTCGGCGCGCAGCATGGGTTCGGCGCTGATCGTCGGATCGTCGTAGACGACGAAGTCCTGGACGTCGAAGCCCGGCCGGGGGAGCAGGCGGAGGCTGACGGCGCCGAAGGTGACCTTGCGCCCGAGCGCGCCCCCGATCGAGCCTTCCAGGCGCGCGCGGAAGCGCTTCAAGTTCACGTACGGCGGAACAAAGAGCGCAATCATGAGGCTGACGAACAGCGCGAATACGATACGGCGTCGGGTTCGCCTCGCGGAATCAAAACGAGGTCCTTCGCCCGCGGGCTCCGGCAGGGGGACGGCGGACATCTCAGCGCACCAGCTTGAACATTCGCCGCCAGCGAGTCTGGTCGAAGAAGTGAATGACCACTTTCCCAATGAACGCCAGCCGGTCTCCCATGCTGGTCTTCTGGTATTGGTCCTTTGGCGTCTCGAACGACCAGTAGACGAACATGGGGCGGCCGATGATGTTCTCGCGCGGGATGAATCCCCAGTACCGGCTGTCGTAGCTTATGTCGCGGTTATCTCCCATCGCAAAGTAGCTGCCGGCGGGGACCACCAGGTCGCTGTCCTGGATGTGGGAGTGCATGGCCAGGTTCCAGTCCGCCGTGATGGTGGTGCCGAACGAAGGCGGCAGGTCCGGGAAGTTGTCGCGGTAGGGGTTGTAGTCGCCCCGGCTGCGGATGACGTACGACTCGTCCTGCGGCTGGCCGTTGAGGTAAACCTTACCGTCCTTGAGGTGAAGGCGATCGCCGGGGACGCCGATGATGCGCTTGACCACGAACAGTCCGGCTTCGGCCGGCGAGAGGAACACGACGATGTCGTTGCGCCGGATGTCGCGGTAGGGCATGAGCGGGCCGGCCCACCGCGCCCGGGGCGCGTACGCCACACGGTCCACGAACACATGGTCGCCGATCAAGAGCGTGTCCTCCATGGAGCTCGACGGGATCTCGAACGCCTGGAGGATGAAGGTGATGATGAACAGGCCGGTGACCAGGACGACCGCCAGCGATTGGACGAATTCGGCCGGAGTTTCTTCCGGCTTCTTTTTCTTGCCCTCAGATTTTTCGGGTTCTTTCGCCTTCTTGGCCAAGCGCTGTCCTTCGGCTATTTCACGATGCGGAACGTGCGGTCCCACCGTGTGAACTGGAGCAGATGAGTCAACACGAATGCGAAACGCGACAGTGTATCATCCGCGAACGCGCTCTCAGGGCCGTCGGGATGGCGCACCGACCAGTAGATGATCAAGGGACGGCCGATGACGTTTTCCCGCGGGACGAACCCCCAGTAGCGGCTATCCAGGCTCTCGTCTCGGTTGTCGCCTAGCACGAAGTACGCTTCCGGGGGGACGACGAGTTCGCCCTCGTGTACCCATTTGCGCATCTGGAGCCACCAGCGCGCCTCGACAGAGCCGCCGGCATGGGCAGGGGAAGGGAAATCGTCACGGTAGACGTCTTTCCCATGGCCGTTGTAGACGACGTAGTTTTCTTCGACCGGCCGGCCATTCACGAAGACGCGCTTGTTCACCAGGTGGACGCGGTCACCCGGCAGACCCAGCACCCGCTTCACGAAGTGCTGCGAGGGATGGACGGGGTAGCGGAACACGATGATGTCGCCGCGCTGGATCTCGCGATAGGGCAGGATCCTTCCCCACACTCCGCCGTGCCCGAAGCGGACCTTATCCACCAGCAGGTAGTCGCCGATCAGCAGTGTGTTCTCCATCGATTCAGACGGGATCTGGAAGGCCTGTACGAGGAAAGTGATCACAAACACCGCGATGACGACGGTCACGCTCAGGGACTGTGTCGAGCCGAGGATGCTGGCGCCGGAAGATTCCGGCTCTTGCAAGGGCACGTCAGCGGGCGGCAGTGCGGGCTGCGGCGCCGCTTCGAGGGCGGGGGCCGGAGCGGACGATTCCGGAGGGGGGGCGTAGGGAGGCACTTCGCTCATTCGTCGGCTCCGTGCGCCGCCTGCCCCGGTAGCGCGCGCAAGTCCGCAAGCGCCTGCCGTGCGGCGCGCTGCTCCGCCGTCTTCTTGGTCGGCCCCTCGGCGTGGGTGACGTAGTCTCCGGCGCCGTTGGTCCCCATGCGCACCCGCACCTCGACCGTGAACAGCTTGTTATGTTCCGGGCCCTGCTCCTTGACGACCGAGTAGATGGGCTGGGGGCGACCCCCGCCCTGCAGGAACTCCTGCAAGGCGGACTTGTGATCGGTGACCGGGAAGACACCGCCGCTCTGCTGCTCCAAACGCTGCAACTCGGGGTTGAGGATGCGCTCGACGATGAAGCGCTGCGGGACTGCGATGCCGGAATCGAGGTACATCGCCGCCAATACGGCTTCCAGCGCATCCACCAGCAAGGCGGACTTGGCGCGGCCCCCACTCTTCTCTTCGCCCCGGCCCAGACGCAGGTAGCGGCCGAGGTCGAGATCCCGGGCGACGCGGACGAGATGCCGCGCGCTCACCAGGTGGGCACGCATCTTCGAGAGCTGTCCTTCCTGGAAGTGAGGGAACCGCTCGAACAGGACCTGGCTGGTCACGAAGCCGAGCACGGCATCGCCGAGGAACTCGAGCTGCTCGTTGTCCGCGGCGCCGGGGCCCTCGTCGGCGCGTGCCTCCGACTCGTGCGCGTGTGAGCTGTGGGTGAGCGCCTGTTCCAGGAGTGCGGGCCGCCCAAAGTGGTGGCCCAGGGCATGCTCCAACGCCGAGATTTTCTGCTGTTCCATAGATGCGAGCGGCAGGGACGCGTGGGTCGCGCCCCCACCTAGTCGTCTGCTACCTCGGGGTCGTCTGCGGCGCGGGAGTCGCCGTGCCGCCGGAACCCGTCAGCTTCTTCAGCCGGTCGACCTCGGCTTGCGCCTGCTTGGCCACCGGTTGGTCTGGGGGGGCGGTGGCAGCCGCCTTGTTCGCCTCGGTCAGCGCCTCAGCATACTTGCCCTGGCGGTCCAGCGTGACCGCGAGGCGGAGGTGCGTCATGGGATCGCCGGCCCCGCCCGTCGCCTGCAGCGACTGGCGGAGGTACTTTTCCGCGCCGGCATCGTCCTTGCGCTTGAAGGCTATCAGACCCAGCGCATCATAGGCGCGCGCCTTGAGGTCGGCCCTGATGCCGTCTACCTGGTCCTGGGTGACGTTGGCTGCGAGCGTCAGGCTTGTGTCCACATTCTGCAGGCCAGCATTGGCATCCTTGACGGCTTCGTCGAACTTCTCAGCGGCGTCGATGTCCGTTTCGCGGGTGGTTTCCGCCAGCACGGTGGCGGTGTAAACACTGGCCACCGGATTGGTGGGTTCTAGCTTCAATGCCTCGCGCCCCATGTCAATCGCTTTGTCCGCGTTGTTCGCCTGAATGCTGTTGAAGAACACCACCGTGTATAGCTGGGAGGCGAGTTCGCTCTGCGGGTACTTGGCTTGGAACTCGCGGGCGGCAGCTTCCCCGGCGGCCAGGTCGGGACCCTGCGCGGAGCCGAAGGCGGTGTTGAAGGCGGCGTACTCTTCCGGGGTCTTGGCCTGCGGCGGCGGCTTGACGCCCTTCAACGGGGCGGGTGCGGGGGGATGGGCTTGCGCCGCGGGCTTCGTCTGCGTGCCGCTGCTGCCTGCCGGTTGCGCCTGCGCTGCGGCAAGTGAGGCGATGGCCAGCACGGCCGCTCCGGCAATAAGAACTCGCTTCATTAGAATCACTCCCTTTTTCCGAACTGGATTGTATGCCCTCATTGCGGTGCTGCTAACGACGCTGCGCCGGCGGCTGGTAAGGTTCCTTCAACCCATGTTCGGCCGCTGCTTTGGTATCGGGCGTCGTGTCTCCGGCGGCCAGTGCAGCACGGTAATGCTGCACCGCCGATTCCCGGTTGTCCTGTAGATCAAAGATCCTTCCCAGATAGATATGCGACCAGGCCACCAGCCTGGGTTCGCGGGCGACGGCCAGGGTCCGCTCGAAGTAGGTGCGCGCGCCCTCGACATCGCGGTCCAGAGTCGCGGCCCGCGCCAGGATGAACAGGGCGCGCGCCGGGTCCTCGTTGCCCTCATCGAGCGCCTGCCGCGCCATGCGTTCCGCGGAGCGAAGATCTCCGGAAACCAGCCGCTCCTCCGCCAGATCCAGCAACTGTGCTCGTCTCAGCCTGGATGCGCGCACAACCTCGGGAGAAGCTTGCGGGCTGAAACGGATCTCCAACGCCAGCTTCTTTTCGCGCCCGACGTCGATGCCGTACAGCAAGTCACCGAACGCGTCCTTCAGACTCGTCGGTTCTTTTTCAAACGTCCCCAGCACAGCGTAGAAGTACCCGGTCAGGACGAAGCCTTCCCGCGTCGAGACCTCGACCAGCTTACGCTGCTCGGCCTCGGGCGCCTTGCCGTCGTGCAGCGTTCGCGCCTCGATGGCGCGGATCAGGCACTCGGTCACCAGCAGCGCGGTGTCGTGCTTGTACTCGTCGGCCATGGGAGCGTTCTTGACTGCCGACAGCAAGGGATCGAGCTTCTTGAGCGAGTTGGCGCGCTTGAGGGTGAGCGGGTCAAGCAGGTAATGCAGGTAGGTATGACGGATCTCCGGCATGCGGAGGGACCCGTTCTCCGGCGCAATGACCATGAAGTAGTCGCTGCCGAAATTCCGGGAGTTGACCTGACCGGGGGCGGCGAGCGGCTCGATGTAGATGTCGAACTGGCGCCCGACGTAGCGGCTGCTCGGCATCTTCAAGTAGACGTCGGTGGTCAGGATCATCCGGGCGACCGGCTCGTGGTACCGCTCCACCAGGGCTTCGTAGTCGACGCGATGCTTCTGCCAGATCGAGCCCAGACCGGCCTGCGGGTAAAAACGCTGGAGGATGGGGACCATGCCGAGGACGTACGCGGCATCGGGCGGCAGGTCGGATTCGCGCCGCAGCAGGTCGAAGCGCGGTGGTGCTCCCAGGTTCAGCGCCAGGGAGACGTATTGCGCCAGGTCGAGCCCCGGATCCGGCTGCTGGTGGTCCTTGTAGAAGCGGCACAGCTCGTCCCGCGTCGCGCGCGCCGCGCCGGAGCGCTCCACCGCCTGCGCCACTTCGCCGCGCACATGCTGGCGCAGCGGTTCGGAAGCGCGCAATTCGGCGTCGTAGCTGCAGGCGTTGATGGCGGCGGTCACGCTGAACAGGGTCTCGCTGACGTCCAGTGTGAGATCAGAGCCCTGCTGCGCCAGCGATGGCGCCGCCAGCGCCAGGCTCAGCGCGCAGACCGCAACGATTCGGAAAAACAGACCCAGACCACTCCTCCTGGAGCCTCGATTGGGTGGGATTCAGCTAGTTTACTTCACGGCCGCCGGCCAGCGTCAAACGCCGGGCCCGACCTATCCCTTCACGTTGATCTTGGCAAACGACACTACCGCGCGGCCCACCGTCGGCCGCCCGAACGAAGTCGCCGGGCGGAAGGTGGTGAAGATCATCACATTGTCCAACTGCGTGGTGTAATGCGAAGCATCCTTGGGGCCGGAGATGATGCGGTACTCCTGCACCCGCCCCTTGGCGTCCACCAGGGTCTCGACCACCAGCGACTCGGGAATGGCGTTCGCGATCCCCGGTTCCACGGGCACGGTCGCCAGCTGCGGCGGAGTATAGAAGATCGGCACCTCCTGGTCCGCAGCCGAGACCGACGAAGGCAGGGCGAAGAAGCCGATCATGACCCCGAAGAAGATCACGGCACTGACCAGGCCCGCCGTCGCCGGGATCATGAACCCGTTCAACGCATTCTCGAGACGGACCGACCATCGGTTCCACGCACGCTGGCGGCGCAGCGCAGCCTCGCGCGAAATGGCGACCCGCAGCTTCAGCGCCAGGTCCGCCGGCGGCCGCTTGCGCCCCAGTGCGGCGACCATCTGCTGGGTTCGGCGCAGCTCTGTGTAATCGGCGGTGCAAGCGGGGCAGCCTTCCAGGTGCTCGGACAATTTCTGCATCTGCCCGCCGGTCAGCGCGCCATCCAGATAGGACGAGAACAAAGACCGGATATCCGTGCACTTCATGACGTGACCTCGATATTCCTGGCGGTGACTCCCGCGCCTGCTTTCGCGGAGCGCGCCGCAGAACCACCGCGCAATCCCAGTTCCGGCCCGGTTTGCTCGACGTATGCCGTCAAGCGTTTCTTCAGCGCTTCGCGGCCGCGCATCAGCCGCGACTTCACCGTGCCCAGCGAGACTTGCAGGATCTCCGCAATCTCCTCGTAGGAGAACTCCTCGATGTCGCGCAGGACCACGGTGGTGCGGTACGGCTCGGGCACCTGCTTCAGCTCCATCTCCACGCGCGAACGGACTTCCTCATGCGAGACGGCGTCGAACGGCGACTCCGCGTCGTCCACCAGGAACTCTCCCAGGCCACGGCTTTCTTGCGGCTCCAGCGGCTCCAGCGAGCGTTCCCGGCTCTTGTGGCGGAACCACCAGCGGCGCTGGTTGGAAGCCTCGTGGATGGCGATGCGGTAGATCCAGGTCTTCAGGCTGGCTTGGCCGTTAAAATGTTTCATGCCCCGGAACACCTTGAGGAAGACTTCCTGGGTGACGTCGGCCGCATCGCTGGGATCGTTCAGCACGCGATACACCAGGCTGTAGATGGACTGGTGGAATTGCGCGATGAGCCAGGCGTAAGCGTCCTCGGAGCCGGCTTTCAGCTCGGCTACCACCGAGGCTTCTTCCGCCCGAGCTGCAATAGCGCTGGCCAAGTTGCCCAAAGTAGCTGCTCCCGCCACGGATCTCATGGCGTGTACACCTCAAGGTTAGCAGGATACAGATACGGCAACAACAGCCCTTCTACAGCCCTGCAGTTGCTTGCGTTCCATACATATAGACGCCGCCGGAGCCGCGGAAGTTCCCACGTCCCAGGCGTTTAGGGCCGTTTTGCACCCCCGCCCGCTGACCTTCGGTCCGGTACCTCGGATCACAAGCCGAGTCACCGTCCTGTTGAGAGAACGGTGAAAGACCTCCGGCTTGCAGTCAATATCAGAACGGCCCGGCATTTGACTAAGCGCGCAGCCTGGGCGAGAATCTTTAAGCACGACGTCAGCCGGTTTTCCCGCCTTGTGTGGGCCTGTGGCGCAGCTGGGAGCGCGCTTCCATGGCATGGAAGAGGTCGTCGGTTCGATCCCGACCAGGTCCACCAATCTCTTTGTTGGCAGAGTCTTCGGAGGAGGTCCTTCGGCAGCGCTGCGCCCCGCCTCAGGATTTCCGCAGCGGGCTCCCGCCTCCGCTGCGCTCCGGCTCACGCCCGCTAAGCGCCTCAAGTTCGATCCCGACCAGGTCCACCAATCCTTTCTATGCTGTGATGACTACGACAATCTGGTTACAGTTCTGCCCGGGATTGAAGTTCACCTTGACCGAGGTGTTCATGGGGAATTGGCTGGCCGTGTTGCCACAGAACGTCAACTGGTTGGGCATGCCGCTGGTTTGCAGGGTCACGAAGGTGACCTGGATCATGCTCCCGTTGGCGGAAGTCGTGGAGACCTGAACCGAGCTCACGGTTCCGCTCACCACCATCATTTGTCCGGGTGTGAAACCGCCGGTCGCTGTGATGCTGCCGCAGTTGGTCAGGGATAACGCGAGAACGAAAACAACGAGGGGACGCATACCGCACCTACACTTCTCAATATTCTATGACAGTTGGGATGGAAAAAGGTTTCGCGCTTGGCGTCTGAACGTTATTGAAGTGCGGCGATCTTCAGCCCGGCCTCTCCGGGCTCTACCGGCACTCCGTCGCGATACGTGACCATGTTCCCTGAGATAGCCGGCACGCGTTCGCCGGGCACCAGGATGCCGACCAGATTTAGCGGGTCAGCCGCGGAGACCGTGATGGTCTCGCCGGAGGGTGGAACGGTTCGCATGTTGCGAACCGAATCCACCGCCACCGGCAGCGCGAATTGCTCTCCGAGAAAGCCGGAAACGAAGCGGCCGCCGCGCACTTCACCACGATCTTCCAATCGGCGAAACGCGAGGTGCAGTTCGCGCCACTTGGGCACCACCGATTCGCGCGCCAGCAGGTCGCGGAAGACCACGCCGTAGCGGTGCAGCAGCATCCAGCAGGTGGCCTCGACCGCCTTGTTGCGCTCCGCCGCCTCAGCCGAATAGAGCAGCGACCAGCGGCCGGCGCTGTGGCGTGGCCGTGCGCTGCGCTGCGAGCCCTGCCCGGCGCGGCGCCGCGGATCGATGAGCGACCGCAGATTGTCGAATCCGTCGGCGGTGATCATGCCAGCCGCGACCAGTTCCCACAGCGCTGTCTCCACCTCCGCCTTGAGTTTTCCCGAGCCACGCACGATGTCGGCGAAGAACGACGCGCCGCGCGTCTTCAAGAACTCCAAGACATCGCGCGCGCCCTGGCCCAGGCCTCGCAGTTCGCCGTCGTCGGCACGATGGGGCAGCATCCAGTCGGATTCTTCGCGAATGAAGAAGGTGATCGGAGCCACGCTGGTCGGGATCACCCGCCGCATGCTCTTGGCCGAATCCTCCAGCGTTGCCGGATGCGGCGAAAGCCGGCCCCAGCCCACCGCGCCGGTCAGGCAGAGCTGGTCAAGCACCGCGGGATCGTACTCGGAGATGCGCCGCGCCAGGATCTTCCGCTCCCAGGCATTGGCGGGAACCTCGAACCCCTGCAACTGGCGCAGGACTTCCAGGGTGCCGCGCTCGCCGCGGGTTTGCAGGCCCGGCGCGACGTGCTGCCAGCGCAGCAGCCAGCGCATGAACTGCGCCGCTGTCACCGGCTCGATCTGCTTGCGCAGCGTTCCCAGGGTCAGCCGATGGATGCGCGCCAGCAGCCGTCGCTCGCACCATTGCTCTTCGTGTGGGATATCGTGTGGGACAGCCGCCCCCGGCTGTCCTTCAACAAATCTTCCGCGCAGGATGATGCCCGCGGCTTCCATTCGCAGCAGCGCCTTCTCCACTTCGCTTGAGGGAATGGCGAGGATGGCGGCCACCTCCCGGGCCGTGGTCGGCCCAAGGTCCCCCATCCAGCCGGTAACGCAGGCGAGCAGGGCTTCGTCGGAAGCCGGCGCCTCGCCCATCTCGGCAACACGGCCCTCGAATGCAGCGTCACGATAGACGCTATGGAACGCCTTGGCGCGCTCGGTGGCGACCCAGAACGTCTTTCCGCCAGCTTGCGCGCGTGCCGCCCTGCCATCGCGCGCCAGATCGTCGAAAAACCGGCCCCATAGGTCCGCAGGCTGACTGTGCGGAGCGTCGAAGCCCTCGGGCACGACTGTGCGTTCAAGGGTCTCCGGCAGGGCGATGACGCTCAGCAGCGTGTCGTGCAGTTCGTCGGCGTCGCGAATCTCGGGCCAAGCGTCCGCCTGTACCTCGGCGATGGCAGCGGGCTCGAGACGGCCGACCTCCTGAAGCACCGACTCCGGCAGCGTGCGCCGCATGTTGACGGCGCGGGCCCGGCGTTCCTCCAGCGGTGCGTCGTCGAGATACGCGTACGGGTTTGCGTTCAAAATCTCGTGGGAGAACACCGACGGAATGGGCGTATCCACCGCGACGAACTTGATCGTCCCATCCGCCAGCCCGCGCAGCACCTGCTTGAGGCCGTCAATGTCCATGGCCTCGTGCAGGCAGTCTTTCATCACCTCGCGCACCAGCGGGTGGTCGGGGATCTCGATGTCGCCGGTGATGTTCTCCTGGCAGGCGGCGACGTCGGGGAACACCGACGCCAGCAGGTCGTCGCCGCGCATGCGCTGGATCTGCGGCGGCACTTTCTTGCCGCCCTGGAAGCGCAGCAACGCCAGCGAGCGGTTGGCGTCCCAACGCCAGCGCGTCTGGAAGATCGGCGAACCGGTCAGCACCGCCTGCTCCAGAACCGGCTGCACGCTCTCGGCTTGCAGAAACTGGAAGACATCGGCCAGCGGGAAGCTGTGCTGCTCGGCCAGCGCGATGTTGAGGCCGTTGTCGGTGGCAGCCGCCTGCAATTCGAAGTTGAACGAGCGGCAGAAACGCTTGCGCAGCGCCAGCCCCCAGGCTTTGTTGATGCGCCCGCCGAAGGGCGCGTGAATGATGAGCTGCATTCCGCCGCCCTCGTCGAAGAAGCGCTCGGCGATGACCGTGCGATGCGCCGGCACCGCGCCCAGCACCGCGCGCCCGGTCACGACGTACTCGATAGCCTGCTCCGCGCCCGCATCATCCAGCCCGCATTCTTGCTTCAGCCACGCCACCGCGTTCGCCACCTCGGGCAATCTCTGGTTCGCGTGCCCGGGGACGGTGTTCGGAACCAGTTGCGAGATCTTCTCGCGCAGCTCCGATACTTGCGCCGAAAGCTCCGTGGTCCGCGACGGCGCCTCGCCGCGCCAGAAGGGGATCCCGGGCGGCGCACCGTGCGCGTCTTCGACGAAAATCTTTCCCGAGCTTCCTTCGATGCGGCGGATCAGCCACGAGGTGTTGCCCAGCAGAAAGATCTCCCCCTTCATGCTTTCGACGGCGAAGTCCTCGTCCACGGTGCCGACCACCATGCCTTCAGGCTCGGCAACGATGGTGAAGAGGGCGTTGTCCGGGATGGCGCCGCCGTTCAAGATCGCGGTCATGCGGGCGCCGCGCCGCGCGCGCAAGCGGCCGTTCACCTGGTCTCGATAGAGGTACGCCCCGTAGCGGCCGCGCCGCGAAGCCAGGCCTTCGGACAACATGGTCAGCAGCGAATCGAATATTTCGCGCGTGAGATTGCGATACGGATACGCGCCCCGCACCAGCGCGTACAGCTCGTCTTCCTTCCACTCTTCCGCCGAACAGGCGGCCACGATCTGCTGCGCGAGGATGTCCAGCGGCTCCTCGGGGATTATCAGCCGGTCGAGATCTCCGTGATGGATGGAGCGCACCAGCGCGGCGCACTCGATCAGCTCGTCGCGCGTGGTGGCGAAGATGCGTCCTTTGGGCACGGCCCCGCGCCAGTGACCCGCGCGGCCGATGCGTTGCAGAGTCACCGCGATGGAGCGCGGCGAGCTGAGGTGCACCACCAGGTCCACCGTCCCGATGTCGATACCCAGCTCCAGCGACGCGGTCGCCACCAGCACCTTGACTTCGCCGTTCTTGAGCCTCTTTTCCGCGGCCAGGCGCAGCTTGCGCGCCAGCGAGCCGTGGTGCGCGGCCACCGCATCCTCGCCCAGACGCTCCGCCAGATGGTGCGCCACACGTTCCGCCAGCCGCCGCGTGTTCACGAACACCAGCGTGGAACGGTGCTCCCGCACCAGCGCCGCGATGCGGTCGTACATCTCGTCCCACATCTCGTTGGAAGCTACCGGCCCAAGCTCCGAGTTCGGCACCTCGATCGCGAGATCGAGCTGGCGCTTGTGCCCGATGTTGACGATGGCGGGCGCGGGCCGGTTCGATCCCGTCAGGAAATGCGCGACCAACTCGATCGGCTTCTGCGTGGCGGAAAGGCCGATCCGCACCGGCGGCCTAGTCGTGAGTCGCTCCAGGCGCTCCAGTGAGAGCGCCAGGTGCGCGCCGCGCTTGTCATCGGCGACGGCGTGGATCTCGTCCACGATCACCGTCTCGACGTCGCGCAAAATGGCGCGGCTCTTCTCCGCCGTCAGCAGGATGTAGAACGATTCGGGTGTAGTCACCAGGATGTGCGGCGGGCGCTTCAGCATCGCCCGGCGTTCGTGCATGAGCGTGTCGCCGGTGCGGACGGCCGTTCGGATCACCGGCATCAGCAGCCCGCGCTCGCCGGCCATTTGCAGGATCTCGCCCAGCGGGACTTCGAGGTTCTTCTGAATGTCGTTGCCCAGCGCCTTCAGCGGGGAGATGTACAGGACTTCGGTGCGGTCTTGCAGATTTCCGCCCAACGCCTTGCGCACCAGCCGGTCGATGCAGATGAGGAAAGCCGAAAGCGTCTTGCCGGAACCGGTCGGGGCGGAGATCAGCGTGGTGCGGCCGGCCAGAATCTCCGGCCAGCCCTGCTCCTGCGGCTCGGTCGCCGACTCAAAGCGGCGCTCGAACCATTCCCTCACGATGGGATGGGCCCAGGCCAGCGGACCGGCTGCGCCCCTCTCTGCTAATTCGCCCCATTCCCCCGACGACATCCTGCCATTTTAGGACTTCGGCCACAGTTTCGCAAATTCTTCGCCCCGGACGAAAGGAGTATCATGGGGACGAGCGGGGAGACCGCGTCATGTACAAGTACGCGCTTGCCGGCGTGGTGGTCGCCTTCGTCCTGACCGTCTTCCTGGCGGGATACCTGCTCCGCTGGGTAGGACACTTTGGGCCGTACGCAGTCTTCGCCACAGCCATCGGCTTCCGCGTAGCGGTGCTGGCGCTGGTGGTCTGGCTGGCGCTGTCGCTCATCTACCGCGGCCCCGGACGCCTGTCGAGCTTCTTGTAGAATCCCGCGGGATGGGGACCACACTCAAAGACCTGATCCGATGCCCCAAGTGCGGCGGCTCGGAGATCGTCTATTCCTGCGAGCCCAAGTGCTGCTTCAACCACGTCTGCGCCGACTGCCGCAGCACCTTCGAGATCAACACCCACAAGACCGGTCAGTTCGACCGCGAGTCCAAGCTGGAGTTCCGCGAGCCAGACTCGGGCGACCCCACGACTGGCTGCGCTGCTTGCGACAGCCTGAACCTCGCGGTCCTGCGCAGCGATCCGAGCGAAACGCTGCTGGTCTGCGGCAAGTGCCGCGCGGTGCTGAAGCTCGCGATCGAAGAGTTCGTCCCTGGGACGTTTTAGCCCGCGTGTACAATCACGTGTTCCCCAACTGAGTACCGAGTAATGAGCACCGAGTACTTATGTCCAAAGCCCGCGCAAGAAAGATCAAGCTCCTCCTCCTCGATGTGGACGGCGTCCTCACCGACGGCACCATCTGGTTCTTTCCCGCGCCGGCGGGCGCGCAGCAGAGCCTGCGCGAAGACGCCCGCGCCCACGCCGGCAAGGGCGGCTACGCCATCTCCAGCGACCAGTTCGTTGAGGCCAAGGGATTCCACGCCCACGACGGCACCGCCATGTCGCTGGCGCGGCTCGGCGGCATCAAGGTCGGCCTCATCACCAAGCGCATCTCCGAGACCGTGGCGCTGCGGGCGCGCGACCTGAAGATGGACCACGTGTACCAGGGCTGCGCCGACAAGGTCGCCGCCTTCCGCGAGATCATCGAGAAGGAGCGCCTGAAAGAAGACGAGGCGTGTTACGTCGGCGACGACGTGATCGACCTTCCGGTCATGCGCCGCTGCGGGCTGGCCATCGCCGTCGCCAATGCCCGCGAAGAGGTGAAGGACGAAGCCCACCTGATCACCGACCACGCGGGCGGCGCCGGCGCCGTGCGCGACGCGGTCGAATACATACTGCGCGCGCAAGGCAAGTGGGACGAAGTCGTGAAGAGCTACGTCTCCGACCGCGCTCCTAACACGAAAAAATAAGGACGGCCGACCACGGATCCTCACGGATCAGAAAGAGATGGAAGAATCCGTGACCATCCGTGTGAATCCGTGGTTTATTTCTGAATCTCTCTGCGTTCTCTGCGATCTCTGCGGTGAAATCAACTATTTCGGCGGACGTCCTTGCAGCACCGGTGACGGCGTCGTGCCGCTCTCGGTATTCTGGGCCGGCGTAGATTTCCAGGCAGTGGCATTGGCGGGCGCCGCCGGGTCCACGCCGAAATCCCAGACGTACACGTTGATCTCCTTGGAGCTCAGCATCTCCACGATGGCGTACTCGCCCGTTGGCAGCGGCGCCGCCGGTGTGACCTTCATCCAGCCGCCGGGCATCCGGGTCACGGCGGCCTCCACGAATGTCTGCTGCTGTTTTACGCTGCCGGTGATGGCGATCTTCAGGTTCCCGACCACGCGCGCGTCTTTCTTTTTCTCCAGGCGCACGATGCGGTAGCGTTCGGCCGGCGCGGGCGGCGGCTCCTGGCTACCGACGCGCGCTGTCGCGCCCGAATCGTTCGAATCGCTGTCCACATTCACGTATATGACCGGCAGGGTCTCGTGCGCCTGTACGGTCGCCCGCGCGCCCTTCAACTCGATGCTCTGCCTGGCCCCCGAGAAGGGGTTGAGCGCCGCCCGCAGGATGTTCCTGCTGGTCTGCTTGTTGAGCTCGCTTCCGCTCTGCACCAGTTCGGCGATCTGTTTCTTGCCCTGGAAGTCATCCAGCAGGTACACGCCCCCCTGGGACGGCAGGCGCAGCCCCGGTGCCACGGTCGGCGACTTCGCATCCTCTTCCTTGCGCTCGGCCTCAAACTCTTCCGAAAGCTCCTTGATTTCCGCCGATTCCTTGCCCGACTCCCGGTCCTTCTCCCATTTTTCGGTCGCTGGCCAGTCCACCAGGTCCTTCGGGAGCTCCTCCCACTCGAAGCGCTCGGCGCTTAGGTAGCGGACGCGGTTCCCCTTGATCTCGTACTTCGAGACCGACTGGTAGCTGCCATCCTTCAGGATCAGGCGCTTGGCGCCGTCGGCGTTGGCAGCCGGCGACAGCAGGCACGACAGCGCCGCCAGCACCAGGGTCAGCATTGCGGCTTTGGCAAACACGCGCACGCGGAATCCAGGGATCTTCTGCACTTTGTTTGGATGCGCTCCTGCCGCCTCCCGTTACCGGCGCGGCAAGACTAGCCAGTCCAGTACGATTCTGCCATAATTGGTCGTGCACCCCTGTATCGCCCAGGCGACATCCAGCCGATGCCTGGGAGAACCAGCCCTTCAATCCAAGAGCGAGTCGAGGAGCAGATGGCGAAATACATCTTCGTGACGGGCGGCGTTGTGTCTTCCCTGGGCAAGGGTCTGGCGGCGGCTTCCATCGGCTGCCTGCTGGAATCCCGGGGACTCAAAGTCAATCTCCAGAAGTTCGATCCTTACCTCAACGTCGATCCCGGTACCATGTCGCCCTTCCAGCACGGCGAGGTGTTTGTCACCGACGACGGCGCCGAGACCGACCTCGACCTGGGCCACTACGAGCGCTTCACCCACGCCAAGCTCTCCCGCGATAACAACTGGACCACCGGCCGCATCTACGAGCAGATCATCGCTAAGGAGCGCCGCGGCGACTACCTGGGCAAGACCGTCCAGGTCATCCCCCACGTCACCAACGAGATCAAAGCGGCGATGAAGAAGGTGTCGCAGGAGGTGGACGTGGCCATCGTGGAGATCGGGGGCACGGTCGGCGACATCGAATCGCTGCCCTTCCTCGAGGCCATCCGCCAGATGCGCCAGGAACTGGGCCGCGAGAACACGCTCTTCGTGCACGTTACCCTGGTGCCGTGGATCGGCGCCGCCCAGGAACTTAAGACCAAGCCCACGCAGCACTCGGTGAAAGAACTGCTCTCCATCGGCATCCAGCCCGACATCCTGCTGTGCCGCACCGACCGCTTCCTGTCGAAAGATCTGAAGGGCAAGATCGCGCTGTTCTGCAACGTCGAAGAGCAGGCGGTCGTGACCGCCAAGGACGTGGCCTCGATCTATGAGGTCCCGCTCGTATTCTCGAAGGAAGGCGTGGATTCGCTCGTTCTCAAGTACCTGCACATCGAGGCCAAGGAGGCCGACCTCTCGAGCTGGGAAGAGCTGGTGCACCGCGTCTATAACCCCAAAGACGACGTGAAGATCGGCATCGTCGGCAAGTACGTCGAGTACGAGGATTCCTACAAGTCGCTGAAGGAAGCGCTGGTGCACGGCGCGCTGGCGCACAACCTGAAGCTCAGTCTGACCTGGGTCGAGGCCGAGGGCCTCGAGACCAAGGACAAGGAAGACCGCAGCTACGAGTCGCAACTGGAAGAGTTCGACGGCATCTTGGTGCCGGGCGGCTTCGGCAAGCGCGGCATCGCGGGCATGCTCAACGCCATCCGCTACGCCCGCGAACGGAAGGTCCCGTACTTCGGCATCTGCCTGGGCATGCAGACCGCCTGCATCGAGTTCGCCCGCAACGTCTGCGGCCTTGAGGATGCGAACTCCAGTGAATTCGACCCTGCCACCCAGCACCGCGTCATTTACAAGCTGCGCGAACTGCGCGGTGTCGAGGAACTGGGCGGCACTATGCGTCTGGGCGCGTGGACCTGCAAGCTCGAGCCGGGCTCGCTCGCCAACAAGGTTTACGGCGCGCTGGAGATCAGCGAGCGCCATCGTCACCGCTACGAGTTCAATCGCGAGTACGAAGCGGTGATGACCGGCGCCGGTCTACTCATCACCGGCTCCACCCCCGACGGCACCTATGTCGAGATCGTCGAACTGGCCGACCACCCGCACTTCCTCGGATGCCAGTTCCACCCTGAGTTCAAGTCCAAGCCGCTGGAGCCGCATCCGCTCTTCAAAGCGTTCGTCGGCACGTCGTACGAGGAAGGGAAGAAGCGCCGCGCGCAGAAACACGCCGCCGAGGTCGAGATGTTCTTGCGCCCGGAGCGCGCCGCGAAGCGATAAGATTTCCTGACGGCTGACCGCATGACGACCCACATCGACCGCTCCTTCAAACTCGACAAGATCACCATCGGCGGGCCCGAGCTGTTCCTGATCGCCGGTCCTTGCGTGATCGAGAGCGAGGACCACGCCATCAAGATGGCGGAGTCGATCGCCGGTGTCTGCCGCGCCCTGCGCCTGCCCTACATCTTCAAAGCCTCCTACGACAAGGCCAACCGCACCTCCATCAAGAGTTTTCGAGGTCTGGGGGTGAAGGAAGGCCTGCGCATCCTCAAGAAGGTCCGGGATACGGTGAAGGTCCCCGTGCTCACCGACGTGCATGAAGCCGTGGATGTGCAGCGCGTCGCCGAAGTCGCAGACGTCCTACAGATCCCCGCCTTCCTCTGCCGCCAGACTGACCTGATCGTCGCCGCCGCGCGCAGTGGGCGCGCGGTGAACATCAAGAAAGGACAGTTCGTCTCGCCCTGGGACATGCGTCACGCGGTCGAGAAGTGCCGCTCCTCCGACAACGACAAAGTCTTTGTCACCGAGCGTGGCAGCTCGTTCGGCTACAACAATCTGGTGGTGGACATGCGTTCCCTGGCCATCATGCGCGAGTTCGCGCCCGTGGTCTTCGACGCCACGCACTCGGTTCAGTTGCCCTCCGCTGGCGACGGCGCCCAGTCCGGTGGCCAACCCCAGTTCATCCCCGTACTGGCGCGCGCCGCCGTCGCCGCCGGCGTCGACGGAGTCTTCATGGAAGTCCACGATGATCCGGCGCGGGCCAAGTCCGACGGCCCCAACGCCCTCGATCTCAAGAAACTCCGTGGCGTGCTCAACGAGCTGCTGGCGGTGCGAAAGGCGGTCACGCCTGCCCACTGATCCAAAGCCAGCCATCGTGGACGATTTCCTCTCCTGGCAGAAGGACGTCTGGGACGCGATGTCCCGCGCCTACGAGCAGGAGATAGATCCGCGCATGGCGCCCATTGTCGCCGGGGTGGTGCGCCGCGCCGCGCCGCGGGCCAACACCACGGCACTCGATCTCGGCTGCGGGACGGGAAGCGTGGCCATGAAACTTGCCGCTGCCGGAGCACGCGTGCGCGCCATCGATATCAGCGAGGAGATGCTGCGCATCACCGAGGCCCGGGCCGCCCGTGCCGGCTTCGACGTCCGGGTGGACGAAGGCCGCGCCGAGCACATTCCCGCGCTCGACGCCTCCTGCGACCTGGTCACCGCCAGCCTCAGCCTGATGTTCGTCGCCGACAAAGCCGCGGCCGCCGCCGAGATCGCCCGCGTCCTCAGGCCCGGCGGACGCTTCGTCGCCTCCGTCTGGGGTACCCCGGAGCAGTGCGATATCGTCCGCTTCCAGCGCCTGGTCGGATCGTTCGCGCCCGAACCCCCGGTCAAAGGTGTCGGCCCCGGCTCCCTGGCCGACCCGAAACCCTTCTTGCACGTGCTATCGCGCCATGGCGTTTTGGCGCACGTCGAGCCGGAGATGATCACCTGGGGCCATCCTAACCTGCAACATGCCTGGGACACCTTCACCAACGTCACCGCGTTGCGCATGTCGCCTGAGCAACAGGAAGCGGCGCGTTCCGAAATCATGAAACAGATGTGGCCCGACCCAGCCGCCCCGCGCACTTTCCATAACCTTGTGTTGTACATTGTCGGGGAGCGTTCATAGCGACTGCGCGCACGTTACGATCCCTCGACCGGCTCGTCTCAATCATGAGGACCCAGGTGAGATTCGCGTCTATACCCGTCCTGATTCTCGTCCTCTCGGTCTCTGCTCTTCCGCAAGCCGTCGATCAACTCCTTCCTCCCGCGCTCTCGTCCGCGCTCGAGCACTGGCGGGCAGCGGTGCTTTCCGGTAACGCAGAGGCCCTGAAGCGGGTCTATACCGCCGCCCCGCAGATCCAGAACCCGAAGAAAGAGTCCATCAGCCTGCCCGACGAGCTCCAGTTCTGGACTTCGCAAAAGAAGAATGGCCTGCAATCGATCGCGCTCGACATAGTGAAGGTGGACCCGCCGCAGAATGGCATCCAGTACGTCAAATTCGAAGCCGAGCTGAAGAACAAGACCGCTGCGGGCGCGAGGACGAATTACGTCGTTGCCATCCAAGGCTGGCAGGTGGGCTCCGCGCCCAGGATAGCCTCGGAGACGCGCACCAGCATCCTGCGCATCAAGCAGCCGGTCCGGCTCAATCCCAAGCTCTACGATCCCGCCGCCGACGCCAGAGCCGAGATCCGCGAGGCGGAGCAGCGCGCCGGGCGCGAGCACAAACGCGTGCTGCTGATGTTCGGCGGCAACTGGTGCTACGACTGCCACGTGCTCGACCTCGCCTTCCACAGCGGCGACGTCGAGCCCACGCTCGACAGGAACTACATCGTGGTTCACGTGGACGTCGGCGAGTACGACAAGAATCTCGACCTGGCGGAGAAGTACCAGATCCCGCTGAAGAAGGGTGTTCCCGCCATCGCAGTGCTCGATCCCGCGGACAAGCTGATCTTCAGCCAGCAGGCGGGCGAGTTCCAGGCGGCGCGCTCCCTGTCGCCCGAGGACGTGGTCGCCTTCCTGCGGAAATGGAAACCGGCGTCTCACGCCCGCTGATGGTCTGTTACCATCTCTGCTTCCCGTGAACCGCATCGGCGAAAACGTGGTGCGCATCGAAGCCGAGGCCCTGCGCGAACTGGCCGAGCGCATCGCCGGCCCCATGGCGGGCGCTTTCCAGCGCGCCGTAGACCTGCTGTTCGGCTGTGCCGGGCGCGTGGTCGTCACCGGCATGGGCAAAAGCGGCCTGATCGCTCGCAAGATCGCCGCCACCCTCAGTTCCACCGGCACACCCTCGCTCTACCTGCATCCGGCAGAGGCGCTGCATGGCGATCTGGGCATGGTGGTCGTCGGAGACGTCGTCATCGCCCTTTCCGCCAGCGGCGAAACCGACGAGATCGTCACGCTGCTCCCGATCCTCAAGCGCCTGGGTGTGCCGCTGGTGTCGTTCACCGGTGATTCGCTCTACGCCCCGCAATCGCCGGCGCGCGTTTCCACTCTCGCGCAGGCCGCCGACATCGCGCTCGACTGCTCGATTGCCAAAGAAGCGTGCTCCCTTGGCTTGGCCCCGACCGCCTCCACGACAACCATGCTCGCGCTCGGCGACGCGCTCGCGGTCGCGCTGGCCGAGCGCCGCGGCTTCCGCGAAGAAGATTTTGCCGAGCTCCATCCTGGCGGCAAGCTGGGCAAGAAGCTGGCCCGCGTCTCGCAACTGATGCACACCGGCGACGCCATCCCGCGCGTCACCCCGCAGACCAAAATGCCCGACGTCATTTACGAGATGTCGCGCAAGAAGCTGGGCATCACCACCGTGGTCGAAGGGGAGAAGCTGCTGGGCATCATCAGCGACGGCGACCTGCGCCGCCTGCTGGAGCGCCGCGGCAAAGACGTCCTCGACCTCACCGCAGGCGAGTGCATGACCCGGGATCCCAAAACCATTTCCCCCGACGAGTTCGCCACCAAGGCGCTTAATATCATGGAGCAGAAGAAGATCACGTCGCTGGCCGTGGTGGACGCCAGCGGCCGCATCGCCGGCATCCTGCACCTGCACGACCTGTGGGGAACCGAAATGGTGTAATTCTTCGATTTGTGATTTGCGATTTGTGATTCGGGCTGGCGATAAACTGAACCACAAATCACAAATCACCAATCACAAATGCTATGTACCACTACGATCCCAACACCGCCCTCGAAGAGCTGAAAGAAGATGTCGTGCTGCCCAACCCGGTGCACGTACGCGACATGATCCTGCGCAAGCACCCGTCGGCCGGCCAGTCGCTGGAGCTGAACCGCAAGTTCCTGGCCTACCAGAAGGACTTCGCGGAACTTCAGAAGCTGGCGCGCGACATCCTCGAGCAACTGGCCCGCTGAGCGTCCGCGTGGGACAGCCGCCCTCGGCTGTCGCGTTCCGCTCTAGTCGCGACTACCTCGCCGCCGGCCAGTACTTCTGCCTTCTAACTTCGCCTATCCGTTACAATAAAAATTTCTGTTCTCGATAAGGATCGAATTCATGCACAGATGGTCACAACTCTTCATCCCCACGTTGCGTGAAGCGCCCGCCGACGCGGAAGTGGCTAGCCACAAATTCCTCCTCCGCGCCGGCTACATCCGCCAGCTCGGGGCAGGCATCTACTCGTTCCTCTTCCTCGGCCACCGCGCCGAGCTGAAGATCACGCAGATCGTCCGCGAGGAGATGGACAAGATCGGCCAGGAGTTCTACCTGCCCGCCATCCATCCCCGCGAGCTGTGGGAAGCCAGCGGCCGCTGGTCCGCCATGGGCGACAACATGTTCCGCCTCAAGGACCGCAAGGGCGCCGATTTCTGCCTGGGCATGACCGAAGAAGAGGTCATGACCGAGATCGCGCGCAAGGAGCTGCGCAGTTACAAGCAGTTGCCGCAGATCTGGTACCAGATCCAGGCCAAGTTCCGCGACGAGCCCCGCCCGAAATCCGGCTTGCTGCGCGTCCGCCAGTTCACCATGAAGGACTCGTACTCCTTCGACATCGATCCGGCGGGACTCGACATTTCCTACCAGAAGCACTACGACGCCTATTGCCGCATCTTCGACCGTTGCGGGCTGAAGTACGTGGTGGTCGAGGCGCACTCCGGGGCCATGGGCGGCTCGCAGTCGCACGAGTTCATGGTCTACACCGACGCCGGCGAAGACCTGGTGGTGAGCTGCCCCAAGTGCAAGTACGCCGCGAACCTCGAAAAGGCGACCTCGCGTCTCGATGTGGTCGAGGACTATCCGCCAGTCGGCGACGGATCCCCTACGCCGGTGCATACGCCGGGAATGAAGACCATCGAAGACGTCGCCAAGTTCCTCAACGTCTCACCGAAGAACAAAATGAAGACCCTCGCGCTGATGGCGGTGGAGCACGAGGACGGCAAGGAGACGAAAGCGACGCCCGTCATCCTCTTCCTCCGCGGTGACCACCAGCTCAACGACGCCAAGCTCGTCTCCGTGCTTTCCGTCGCCGAGACTCGCCCCATGCATCCCGAAGAGATCCAGGCGGTCTTCAAGTCACCCGCCGGGTTCCTCGGTCCCATCGGCTTGAACGAGCGCGAGTACAAGGGTATCAAGGCCAAGGTGTTTGTGGACCGCGCGCTGCTCGGCCGCAAGAACCTGATCGCCGGCGCCAACAAGGAGGACTACCACTTGCGCAACGTCACGCCCGGGCGCGACTTTCAGGTGGCGGAGCACGAGTGGGCCGACCTGCGCGCGGTCGAAGCCGGCGAAGGCTGCCCCAACTGCGGCGCCCCTCTGGTTGTCGCCAAGGCGGTCGAGGTCGGACACATCTTCAAGCTGGGCTACAAGTACTCCGAGTCCATGGGCGCGACGGTGCTCGACAAGGACGGCAAGGAAGTCACCCCCATCATGGGCAGCTACGGCATCGGCATCGAGCGCATCCTCACCGCCGCCATCGAGCAGAACCACGACGAGCGCGGCTTCTGGCTGCCCGCCTCGATCGCACCCTTTCACGTGATCGTGGTCGTCATCAACAGCAAGGACAAAGCTCAGGCCGAGGCCGCCGAGAAGATCGCGCGCGACCTCGAAGCCGCCGGCCTCGACGTCCTGCTCGACGACCGCGACGAGCGTCCGGGCGTGAAATTCAACGACGCCGACCTGGTCGGCGTCCCCTTCCGGGTGACGGTTGGCAAGAAGGTTTCCGAAGGAAATGTGGAGGTCGTCGTTCGCTCGACAGGGAATAAGCAGGATGCTAACATCAGCGCGGTTGCAAGCCAGTTGAAGCGTCTTCTCCAACATCCGGCGGCCTAGGGGCCCGATTCCCGGCGCCGCTGAGGGACAAGGGCGATGAAAACGATCAAGGCTCTGTTTGGCTTATGCGTTATCGTGGCGATGTTTTATATGGCTTGGAAGGTCTTGCCGCCCTATTTTTCCAACTACCAGTTCCAGGATGAGCTCGAAAATCAGGCCCGGTACTTCTCCTACACTCCGAAAAGCGAGCAGGAGATCCGGGACACCATCGCGAAGAAGGCCCACGAATACGACATTCCCTTGACCTCCGAACAGGTCAAGATCCAGCGTATGGGGAACGACCTGGCCATCTCGGCCGATTACACGGTCCACATCGATATCCCGATGTATCCCTTCGATCTGCATTTCTCGCCGGCGACCAAGAACCGGCGGATTTGATCTGGCGAAGCTCTGGCCGGTGGGCTACCAAGCGCCCCTCCGTGAAAACATCTAAAATGATGGCAGCCGAATACCCGGGGGTGAGATTCTGGGCTCGGCTGGATAACGCTCTGGCCTTTTATGCCGTCTCAGGTAAGTAGGGCCTGGTGCTCCGCGCATTCTATCCATGGCAGTCAAGCTGAAGCTATCGAAGGCTAGGAAGAGCGCCCCAATCCCACCGGCCGCCGTCAAGGCAGCGGCGGCGGCGCTCATCGTCGTCTGCACCTTCCTGTTGAGCGTCTTTGCCTGGTATTACGTGAAGTATCAGAGGATCGTGGACCGCCGCATGAGCGGTCGCATCTTCTCCAACGCCGCCAAGATCTATGCCTTGCCCAGGGAAGTCCGCCTGGGCGAAAAGGTCACGAGCCAGGAGATCGCCAACCAGCTTCGCCGCGCCGGCTACAACGACGCCGGCGACAGTCGCTTCGGCACGTACCACCTGCAGAGCGGTGGGATCCAGATCGTCCCCGGCACGGAGTCTTATCACAGCGCCGATGGGGCGGTGATCCACATCACTGACGGCAGGGTGGACCGCATCGCCTCCACGGCCGACAAGAACGGCCAGGACCTGTCCGCCTACGAGCTCGAGCCGCAGCTGGTCACCGCCCTGTTCGAAGGCGAACAGCGCTCCAAGCGGCGCCTCATCAGCTACTACGACATTCCCAAGGTCCTGGTCGACGCCGTCCTCGCCATCGAGGATCGCCGCTTCTTCGAACACGGCGGCGTGAACTACTACCGGCTGGCCGAGGCCGCGCTGGTGGACCTCCGCTTCGGCGGCAAGCCGCAGCAGGGCGGCTCCACCATCACCATGCAGATCGCCCGCGGCTTCTTTCTGACCCCGGAGAAGAAGTTCACCCGCAAGCTCTCCGAGATGCTCATCGCCGTGCAGTTGGAGCAACGCTTCAGCAAGCAGCAGATCTTCGAGCTCTACGCCAATTCGGTGTACATGGGCCAGCGCGGCTCGTTCACCATCAACGGCTTCGGTGAGGCCGCGCAGGCCTATTTCGGCAAGGACATCAAATCGCTGACCCTGCCTGAAGCGGCCTTGATCGCGGGCATGATCCAGCGCCCCAACTACCTGAATCCCTACAAGAACCCCGAGCGCGCTCTCGAGCGCCGCAACCTGGTGCTGGAGTCCATGGTCGAGACCGGCGCCATCAACCGCGACGAGGCCGACCGTGCCAAGGCCACGCCGCTCAAGCTCGCGCCCCCCAACGTCGACGCCACCGACGCTCCCTACTTCGTGGACCTGGTCAAAGACACGCTCACCCAGCGTTACAACGAGCGGGAACTGAACGAGAACTCCTATCGCATCTACACCACGCTCGATCCAGACCTGCAGCGGGCCGCCGCCGAGGCGGTCCAGGCAGGCATCAAGCTGGTGGACGAGCAGGTCGCCAGGCTGCGCACCAAGCGCGTGAAGGTAGGCGCCGGCCAGACCGCCAGGACCGAGACCAAAGTCCTGCCCGGCCCGCAGGCCCAGGTCGCGCTCGTCGCCCTCGATCCCCACAGCGGAGCGGTGCTGGCGCTGATCGGCGGCCGCAACTACGGCGCCAGCCAGTTGAACCACGCTGTCGCCAGGCGTCCCACCGGCTCGATCTTCAAGCCGTTCGTCTACGGGGCGGCCATCAATACCGCTCTCACCAATCCCGAGGGCGCCTTCACTCCCGCGTCGATGGTGGACGATTCCCCGACCACCTTCAGCTTCGGCGACCAGATCTACGAGCCGCGGAACTACAAAGAGGAGTACCACGGCCCGGTGACCGCCCGGTATGCGCTGGCGCAATCCTTGAATAATGCGACGGTGAAGGTGGCGGAGATGGCCGGCTATGAGAACGTCGCCGCTCTGGCGAACGCCGCGGGCATCACCTCCGTGAAGGCCACGCCTGCCATGGCCCTCGGTGCCTACGACGCCAGCCCGCTCGACATGGCCAGCGCCTACACCGTCTTCGCCAATGGCGGCACTCATGTGTCGCCCATCATGGTCAAGTCCGTGCGCGACGCTCAGGGCAACGTCATCGAAGACTACAGCCCCGAAAGGCGCGATGTGCTCGATCCCCGCGTTGCCGCTGTCATGACCAACATGATGGAGGGCGTGGTCAATTTCGGCACCGCTTACCCGGTGCGCGCTCGCGGCTTCAGCGCCCCCGCCGCAGGGAAGACCGGCACTTCGCACGACGGCTGGTTCGCCGGCTACACCAGCAACCTGCTCTGCATTGTCTGGATCGGCTTCGACGACTACAGCGACCTGCGCCTGAGCGGGGCGGTGACCGCGGCGCCCATCTGGGCCGAATTCATGAAACGGGCCGTGCAGATGCCGCAGTACCGCGATGTCCAGTCGTTTCCCCAGCCTCCCGGCGTGGTCGAAGTCACCCTCGACAAGGTGACCAACCGCCTGGCCACCTCCACCTGCCCCGACGACTACACCGCCGAGTTCATCGCCGGCACCGAACCGCGCGACACCTGCGACCAGAGCGACCACCGCAGTTTGTTCTCCCGCATCTTCGGCCTCGGAGCCAAGCCGGCCCCTCCGGTGTCTAACCCTCAACCGCAATCCGGGGCACAGGCCCAGCAGCAAGTCGGCCAGCAGCCACCGGAGAAAAAGAAAAAAGGTTTCTTTGGGAAAATCTTTGGTGTCTTCAAGGGTGAGGACGACCAGAACAAGCAGCCACCGCCCGCCAATCCGCCCCCGCCTCCCAACGCGGGCGGCAGCGCTCCTCGCTAGGCTGCGGCCCCGTTGCCGGGCCACTGTCCTTGCGGAGCGGCGAGTGGTTGGAGTAACTGGAGAGAAAGAGGGTCCGCCATGCTTCGCCTTCTCGCACTGACCACGTGCATCCTGGCCGCTGCCGTCGCTTTCGCGCAGGGGCCCACTCCGCTGACCGGCCCGGCCACCCAGGAAAGCACGGCCCTGGCCCCATCGCAATTCCATCATGCTGAGCCGCCGGATCCCAACATGACCGCGTCGCAACTGGAAGGTCAGGCCGATACCCTGCGCGCCCAGAAGTATTACGCCGACGCCATCGATTATTACCGGGCTGCGCTCGCCAAATCGCCCAAAGCGGCCTCGCTGTGGAACAAGCTGGGGATCGCGGAGCTCCAGCTCATGCGATACGTCGATGCCGGGAAGGACTTCGATCGCGCCGTGAAACTCGAACCGGGGCTGTCCGACGCGGTCAACAACAGGGGCGTCGTCTTCTATATCCAGCAGGATTACAAGAAAGCCATCAAGCTGTATCGCAAAGCCATCGGATTGCGGCCCGGATCAGCGTCCTTCCACAGCAACCTGGCGACCGCACTCTTTTCACGCCAGGAGTTCGACAAAGCCAGTGCTGAGTACCTCCGAGCCCTCGAACTCGATCCCGACATCCTCGAACGCCAATCCAGCGGCGGGATCCAGGCGCATATCGCCTCCCCCCAGGACCGCGCCCGCTACTCCTACGTCGTGGCCAAGCTGTACGCGCGCAACGGCAATTTCGAGCGCTCGCTGCACTATCTCCGCAAGGCCATAGAAGAAGGCTACCCGCACATCGAGTCGGTCTATAAAGACGAGGAATTCGCCGCCTTGCGCAAGGACCCGCGCTTCGAGGAGCTGATGAACTCCAGGCCGCAAGCGATACCTCAGTAGGGAGGGACCCTGGTTAACCCCCTACCCCCCACCCGAATCTGTTGAAACAAAGGACTTAGCTGCTGATATCCGTAGGTAAAAATATACTTGACTAACCCAAGTCTTTCGGCTATCCTTTCCTTGCTATGAAAGACCCCAAAGAAATCAAACTCCCACGCACCTTGCAGCAAGCCGTGCAGATGTACAGCGACGGGCAGACCTGCGTGGATACTGTTGCTGCGCTACGTTGGCCCGATGGCGTGCCGCGCTGCCCGAAGTGCGCTAAGACTGAGCACTACTACATAAGCACTCAGCAGCGATTCAAATGCAAGGCGTGTCGCCATCAGTTCTCCGTCAAGCAAGGCAGCATTTTCGAGGACTCGCCTATCCCGCTCTCCAAGTGGCTGATCGCGACTTGGATGCTGGCGAACTGCCGCAACGGTGTCAGTTCTTACGAGATTGCACGCGCTACCGGAGTTACCCAAAAGAGCGCATGGTTCATGCTGCATCGGCTCAGACTCGCCATGCGGAATCGTTCTGGCTTTAAGCTTGGCGGCCCAGGTTCGGAGTGCGAAGCGGACGAAACTTACGTTGGCGGCAAGCTGCGCAATATGCACGTTCGCAAACGCGCCGAATTGCGCGGATCGGGCGGCGCTATCCGCAACAAGGCGATTGTGATGGGAACTATTGACCGTACTGCTGGCAAAGCGCGTGCTGAAGTCGTGCCGTACCTGCATCGGGACACTATGGATGCGATGGTGCGGAAGCACGTCAAGTATGGTTCCACTGTCTACACCGACAGCCACATCGGATACGACCACTTGGGATGGCGGTACAACCATGCGGTCGTGAATCACATGGAAGAGTACGTCCGTGGCCGCGTACACACTCAGGGAATCGAGAATTTCTGGTCGCTGCTGAAACGCGGATTGAATGGCACTTACGTCTCAGTCGAACCGTTCCATCTGCATCGCTATTTGGATGAGCAGGTTTTCCGCTACAACAATCGAAAAGACGAAAACGATAAGCCTGTGCCGGACAGTGTGCGCTTCGCAGAATTGCTATCGCAGATCGCGGGACGCAGGCTGACTTTTGCGGAAGTCACTGGCAAGGTGGGAGAAACGACTAACTAACCCTGTGCGCGGGAAGCGCGGCCCGAAGCGGAAGTCTTAGGTTTGGGGCCGCGCTTCGGCAATCCCTCACGCGATTTCTGATATTCCAGTTCACGCGCTTTCAGCTCCTCTTTGCTGCATTGGAGCACGCGCCGAAGTGTGCTTTGGAAAGCCGTGTACTCGTCCGAGGGCTTGGGTTTAGACTTCATGCTTCCAATCATAACTCACATCGTGGTATTCGGTTGCGTGCAAAAGAGAGGAAGTGCAGTTATGGACACCATAGAGAATCAGACCGCGCGTGGAATCACAATCTACATGGACGGTAAACGTTTTATCTGCTGTTCCTTCACCGAGTGCATACTCGTGTATGGAGGTAGCGATTGTGTATGGGTGGACTCTATGTTCGCTAATTGCACCATTCGGCTCGATGGCCCAGCCGATCGCACGGCCACATTCCTCCGCGGTTTTGGATGGACTCCGCCCAAGAGCAATGACCGACTTATAGATATTCCTATACCAACGTCGGGCCCAGTTAACTGAATAATGGAGCAGAGAGGCAATTGACACACGCAATCCTCTGCGCTAATGTGCGCTTAGAGATTGCGAATTGTGGCCCCGACTGGCATCGTGGCTTTTCTATTTCTTCTGCCTTAATTCAATCTCCTGAGTTCGTTTTCGACCGAATTCAATTCTCTGCCGCTGTATTTCCGCCGCGCCATCGGTGAACACCTTAACCAAATCAGGTATGCAATCGTCAATCATTTCTGGCTGATAGGCGTTCCCTGGGGCATGGAGATGATGGTAAATAGCCAAGTCTCCAGCGGAAATCTTTTGCCATTCCGAATAGGCCAGCATATCAGCGGCTTGCAGAATCGGGTGGTCTCTCTTGGAGCCGAGCGCGGCAGTAAGGATTCTCACTGGAGCTTGCGGCGGTTCAGACTTTTTCAGGTCATTCAAAATCTCAAGCGCCTGCCGCGAATTTCTGTGCCCATCCTCAACCAGAATGTTCACATCTTTGCCTAACTTAAATACGTCCATGTACAGTGAAGCGCCCAGTAACAGTACATTAATTGCACAGCTATACGCGGTTCCATATCGTGAGCGAAATTCAGGAGAGGTAGTCTCTTCATATTTACTGAGATCAATTCGGACAGTCATTCCAATACGTAACCTCAGCCGAATAAGGTTCACGAGATTTTGCAGCAGGCGCTCCCGCTTGGGCCTATTTATCCCTGCGAATATTCCGCCCAATGAATCGGAGAATTCCTTTGAATGGAAATACGGGAGGTGGTGTTTTCTCAGAAAGGCCCGCCAGCGACGTTTTAGTTTACGCGCATCTTCCCCGACCCCGAGTTGCATTGACACGAGCAGGATTTGGTCGCTTCCGCTTTCGTCATAGCCCAGATCAATCGCCATTAACAAATCTCCATCGTCCCACCACGATGGGTCATTGTCGCTTACTGGCAACTCTAAAGTGCTCTTCACCCTTCATTTTTTAGCACTCTTGGTTAGCCAGATAGATTGATACCCCCGCTTTTATTTGCATTTGGGTTAGCCAACTATATTCTTACCTATCCGTACGGTCTGTCGGGAAGTCCCTTTGTTTGCAATGCGGTGCTTGCAAGATCAGTTATTCAAAGGAGTTAACGGAGGAGAAATTCATCTGCCGCGGATTCACGCGGACCAAATGGAAAAGGACTCAACACAAAGGACACAGAGGAGCACAAACGTACACAAAGGAAGTCCAGGCAGCGGATTTTCAAAGAGCGGCGGCGGCGCGAGGGCAGTGGCGGCGCGGGAGGCGCTACCTCCAGAGTAGCAAATCGAAGAGTTGTGGACGTGTGGGTGCGGAATGCGAAGGGCAACGGAATCAATGAGTTACAACAGGCGGGAAGGCGGCGCTTGACATTGCTAAAAGCTATACTTGGGGGTTGCTAAGGGGCGTGATCTCAGCGGCTTAGCGTCTTACAGGCGAAACTGCACAAGGCAAGTTTATTTTTATGATCCCCAGACGAGCAAAACCGGCTCGTCTGGGGCACCCCCTTTTACCTGGGCCACCCGCCGGCCCGCTGCTGGCTGTGACTGCGTTCGGACGGCCCTCCCCGTCCACGCCATAAGTGAAAGTGGGTAGCCTGTACAGCAACCGCCAGCGCTGCACTGCGCCGGAGATTATCTAACTCCCGTGTTTTCAGTGGTTACCCTACAGCAACCAAAGTTGCTGTGCAGCACCCATTCTGGGGTGACGTGTCATGGCTAAACCCGATGCCGAAGGCAGCGCAAAAACCCAGCCCCAAGGCCGGAGCCTCGGGAACCCGAAAAGGTCACCCCAACCACCGGCAACCGTCACCCCGGCAGCATCGGGCGGCCAGAGAGCTGTCCAGACTCAACGCGGTACTTACTCTTCGCAAAGCGGGCCTTTTGTTTTCAGTCGCCGATATTCCGACTGCGAGAGATGGAGCTTGGCGCGAACTTGCGCTTGGAGACGCTCAAGCCTTTCGTTCTTCACTTCGTCACACTCCTTGTTGGCGCCAAAGACATCTCCAGTATAGGGGTCAACTGCATACATGCCCGCGACCACACTTCCTTTAGGTAACCCTTCCCAAACCACCGTGAAGATCAAAAACCTCGGGCTCGGGTTATCTGGGTCGTCGAAGTGTTCCGCTTCCACTTTTGGCAGCCGTCTCTCCTGCGTGGTGAGGGATGCCATAACGAGCGCTCTGGCTTGCTCGACCGTTAATTTGCGCTCGGCAGGTCTACCCGCCATGGCTGTTGTTGAGTAGAGAGAGACCAGAAGGAAAAGTACAATAACCCTCCTCATTTCATTACCCTCCCATGCAAGCGCTGACAAGAGTGTACGGACCGCGGTTTTTCGGACTCGTATTGACCATAAAAGCTGGATAACCAGAGTTCCCAGTCGCATACCCATGCTGGTTCAAGATCGTAAAGAATTGGCGGGTGGCCCACCGTTCGCGCCGAGTTTCTTGCTCACTCACAGAATAAAATCTGAGGGTGCCCCACCGTTTGCGGCACCGTCTTTGGCGGGTGGCCCAGACAACGCCAGAATGTTACACCTCTCCATGATGGGGGTGCCCCACCCAACGCGGTTTTCGTTGGGTGGGCGTGATTCTGCCTCGGCGCATCGGCGGTTGATTCTTAAAGAAATGAATGGTCGGCCCTAGAGGACGATTTTAGAACTTTTCTCAGGCTCGGGATGCCTGACCTGCTCCCGATACGGGCTCGACTCTGACCAAGACCCCCGCCCGAGCGAACACCGCGCTCGGACGGGGCACCCTCGGAATTCTCGCAGAGGCGGTTGCCCGGGCCACCCACCAGGTGGCCACGTGCCCCCGTGTGTCCTTGACAGTGCCTTCGCTGTTATCGAGGGTCACGCGTCTCCGAGGCCGGTGACGAGAACAAGGTCGATGACGGCATTCACCTAAAGAACCCTAGCGGAATCAACAAAAGCACTGCGAATACAAACGCTGCATACTGAAAGATGCGACTCATGAGATCAATCTTGCCCGATGGATACAACCGTCTATATTCCCTCCTCACCCTCGCCATTTTCGCCGGATGCATTCCCCAGTAGGAAATTTGTTCACCGTCAGGTAATTTTCGATTGACCTCCCCGATCTCCTGCCACAAGAAAAATGCGGACAGTATGCCGCAGCTGGACCCGAGGGCAAGGAGTATGGCGGCAGATACGCTAAATGTGATCATGTCGCTGCCTACTTGCACAGCTGCCGCAGGCCATATAAGGCCAAATCTGCCAACCCGAGCGGGTTACTGAGATTGGTCCAAATATTCCCCGCAGGCTTGGGTTTCGTAGTCCAAGTGTAAGAATAGCTCACTGTGGGTGGTCCTGGGATCAGGGTCGCACTGACACTTCCAGAGACGACCTTGACTCCATTCGACGCCCAAGAAACAGAGCCGCCCGGGCCTTCGCGTGCGCTCACGGTGACGTTGCTAAAAGGCCCGCTGAAATCCGAATTAGTGAATTGGCCGTTTCCCTGAAAAATCAGCCCGACAGAACCCGAGGCCGATGCGCCCCCGTTCCAGCCTCCTTGTACACCACCACTGGCAAAATTGCTCACTTCGCCGCTGTTGTAGTTCACGACCTGTTGAAGGGAGCCGGTTTCTCCACCGATCAGTCCGACCGAGCCGCCAGCACTCGTCATCCTTCCCTGCGGAATGGCGCTGCATATCTTTTGTTTTAACCCGTTGTTTGCGGCTACACCAGTCCCGTTCACCTAGGCTTGACCCACCACACTCCCGTATCCAAATCGATCAATAACCGGACTTCATGTCGCTTCATCTCAACCGGATAGCCAGAGTGATCGAGGACGACGTTGACATGATCGGGGGGAGTTCCAGGCTCTATCCTCCAAACACCCTTCCTTTCTGATACAGCCTTAGTTGCTCCTCCCTCGACGAGATCGTATGTTCCATCCGATTGCAGAACCAGATGGTTCAGATTGTGATCCGTCGCCCGGCTTTCTGGGTCCTTCGAAACAAACGTGTAGTTGCCTGCAACGTCGTGTGGCGTGACCGGCGGCTGTGTCGTATGACACCCCACCAGCACACAGGCTATCGTCATCAGTATCAGTAATAATCGTAGTTTCATGATCAATGGCACGTCGCAGTGATGTTGTACGTCTGGTGAGTATTTCCCATCGATGTTGGGTACCAGTGATTGGCGGGTGGCCCACCGTTCGCGCCGAGTTTCTTGCTCACTCACAGAATAAAATCTGAGGGTGCCCCACCGTTTGCGGCACCGTCTTTGCGCCGCAAAGGGTGGGCTACCAGGTTTCACGCGGCAGGCTGAATCCGCCGTAACTTCGCCGGCCTCCAGCCGTAGTTGATCTTCACCAACCCTTCCTCCCCGAAAGCATAAGCCCGGAAGCTGCTCCACCGCCACAGTTCCGGCGTGCTCACCAGCCTGCGTCTCACTGGATTCTGGTGCATATAATCCAGCTTCTCCACTCGTTTGCGTTGGCTCCAGACATTGAGATCATAGAACCGCCGCTGCCAGAAGTGCGGCTCGGCTTGGAATGGCCACAGTTCTGATTGTTCCCAGCCGTGGTGCAGGGACTGGCGCGGGCCTTTCGGCAGCAGCCGGCGCGCCACCCGCTGCTTCAGCACCTGCATGACCGCGGACGGATCTCCGACCTCCGGTTCACTGATCAGCAGAAGAATGTGCTCCGGCATGACCACGTATCCCACCACCACGAATCGGTACCGCTGGCGTACTTGCTCCAGTATCTTCGCGAAGGTGTCGCGCCGCTTCGCCGTCCCCAACAGCGGCCGCCGGCGGTAACAACTGCAGGTGATGTAGTGCAGGTCTCGCCCGTTGTAGACCCGTTTCAGACCCTTGGTCACGCTGCCAGTCTAGCCCGCCAACTCGGTTCGGGCGCAGGACATCTCTCGTTCAGTTTCCGCTGAACCGAAGGCTGCAACGGGAGGGGCCCTCTCCTCAACACTGAGTGCTGACGGCTGGTGGCTGGAAATGGTCGGCCTTAGAGGACGATTTTAGAACTCTTATTTCGGCAGCTTAAGATTTGCCAAGCAGAGCGGCTGGCAGAGTAAGCGTCCGACAGGCGAACCGGCGCAAGGGAAACTTCATTTTTGTCACCCCGGCTTACCTGGGCCACCGCCCGGGTTGTAGGTGGGCTGGAACCTACTACGGCCCCGTCCCCTCTCCTTCGTTCGAAATCATACTTGGCTGTGTGCGGAATTCGGGGAGCAGGTCACTCAGGAACGGGATCGGCAGCGGCAAGACGGCAAGGCCGCGCCACAGATCGGCGCGGCCAGAAAACCAAACCCGCAGCTAAAGAAAAAACTCTCAGGACACCTGCCAGAACCCTGAGTACCCTGCCTGACCCTCACCCGCTCCCGGATCGCGGCGCTGTCGTTTTCTGTTGAGTGGCCGGGATCGGGACTTGTAGGCTCAGCGTCCCATTCTTCAGGTCCACGGCACCGGTCTCGGGCATCGCACTTGAGACGTCCTGCACCGAGATGTCGACCCCACCGCACTTGATGGCCTGGAAGTCGATTACTGCGGGTTGTTTGTAAGTGACCTCCAGACGCGATGACGTCGGCCAGTTCATCTTCAGGTCTATAGATTTTGCATCTTGCATGAAGAGCAAGACTTCGATTGGAGCCTTGGGACCCTTGGTATGCTTCAGAAACACAGTGGTTAGCAAGGCAGCGTTTCCGGGACCACTGTATTGATCTGTGCGAGCTATCGCAACCCACCGCCCATCTGGAGATCGAACTTCTGTGGACCAGATCGTCGCGACATTGCTACAGCCAGACAGAAAGGCGCACCCTGAAATGGCTAGGATCAGCATCGTCTTGCGGAGTGCAGAGCGGCTGTCTCTGACACGCTGGATGGTCGGGTCGTCCGTACATCCCTCAAGATTATTCTCTACTTGTGGCATAGAGTCCCCATCTGCTGCGCGCTAAACCCGTAAGTGATATTCATGACATTGACTTCGGGCGTGAACTGGTATTTCGGATCCATCACTGTGCCTGCCGGGTAGGAGGATCTATATTGCGCGTAGATGTCCGCCCCGGTTAGCGCCTGATTGAGAGTGTATCCCGCAGCGCTCATGTAAACCCCGTACACATAGTTTGGCGGGTGGCCCACCGTTCGCGCCGAGTTTCTTGCTCACTCACAGAATAAAATCTGAGGGTGGCGGGTGGCCCAGACAACGCCAGAATGTTACACCTCTCCATGATGGGGGTGCCGGGTGCCCCACACGAGCCGGTTTTGCTCGTGTGGGCACCAACCGTCTTGATTGCGGTGCGCCGATGGCTTGTAAGAACGCTCTGGAAGTTAACCGAGTACTGAGTACTGAGTAATGAGTACCGAGTACTCAGTTCCGAACTAAACCCTTACTTCACGATCCCCTGCTGCGCCACCGCAATGTTGTCGCGGGTCGAGTTCTTGACCATGTACATCATCTCGTCTGCCTGGCGGATGATCTCGTGCGCGCTTTTGGCGTCGTCGGGGTAGGAGGCAAGGCCGAGGCTCGCCCGGATGTTGAGGTTAAGATTGTCGTCCTTCAGCATGGGAGCGGTGCGGAAGACGTCGCGGATGCGCTTGGCCACCACCAGCGCCGCTTCCTTGCTGGTCTGTGGCAGCAGGATCACGAACTCGTCGCCGCCGTAGCGGAAGGCGTAGTCGATCAGGCGCAGGTGGCTCTTGATGCTGTATCCCACCTCGGCCAGCAGCTTGCTTCCGACCAGGTGGCCGTGGGTGTCGTTGACCTGCTTGAAATGGTCCAGATCGATGAACAACACGCTGAATTCGTAGCCGAAGCGGGCCGAGCGGTAGACCTCGGCTTCCAGCGTCTTGTACAGGTGCCGCGCATTGTACAGGCCGGTGCAGTCGTCGGTGATGGTGAGTTCCTGGATCTTCTCCACCGCGCGCGCGTTGTCGATGGCGATGGCGGCGTAGTCGCAGAGCGCGTGCAGGAAGAACATCTCCTTCTCGACGAAGGTCTCGACCGCGCAGTTGATGAGCTGGATCACGCCCAGCACCCGCTGCTTGGACTTCAGCGGCACGCAGATGATGGAGCGGGTCTGCCACTTGGTCATCTCGTCGATGCGCTTGGCGAAGCGCGGGTCGGTGCGCACGTCGGGCACGATCAGCGACTCGCCGTGCCGCGCCACCCATCCCGCGATGCCCTCGCCCATCTTCAGCCGGACCGTCTTCAGGGCCTCGGCGGCGTCGCCCACTGCGATGGCGAAATACAGCTCATCCTTGGCCTCGTCCACCATCAGCAGCGACCAGGTGTCCGGCCGGAAGTACTCCGCCATTTTGTCCATGATGGTCTGCAGGACGGAGTCCAGGTTGAGCGAAGACGTAAGTGCCTTCGCAACATCGTGGAAGATGTTGAGCTCCTGGATCTGTCGATGACGGTCGGCCGCGGCAGCCTCAGACATGAGTGCGAGAGTCCCTCGTCCTGGCGGAGAAGCGCGGCTCATTATATGCGGACTATTTCTGCAGCAGCAACAACCTTTCTGGACCCGGAGTAGCTTCGGTAACAACCCTGGCATTGCCCCAAAGTCATTGCTGACAAAGGCTTTCGGCCTCGATTTCCGTTTGACAGCTTTCCCCTACATACCTATCATGGCCGCCATCTACCAGTAAACCTCCCGCTCTCTTGCCGTCTGGCCGGGAAAGGTGCGCAGGACCATGGGATCGTTTGGCGAACGCATGCAGCGTGAGCGCGAAATGCGCGGGATCACGCTGGAGGAGATTGCCGAATCCACCAAGATCGGCACCCGCTCCCTGCGCGCGCTCGAGGGGGAGGATTTCGACAAGCTTCCCGGCGGCATCTTCAACAAAGGATTCGTCCGCGCCTACGCCAAGTATCTCGGCATCGATGAGGAACAGGCGGTCACCGATTTCATGGCCGCCTACGGGGAGTTCCAGCAGCAACAGCCGGCGTCCACTACGCCCGAAACCCCGGCAGCCGAGGAGCCGCTGCTGTCACTGAACATGCTGGTGGTGGGCGGCGCGATCGTCCTGCTGGTGCTGATCTTTGCCGCCTGGCGCTTCCACGAACCCATCGCCGGAGCTGCCAGCCGCATGGTGCACCGGGCGAAGCCCGCACCGGCGGCGCAGGTGCCCTCGACCGTCGCGGCCGCTCCGAAGCCCGCCCCGGCGGCTCCTGCGGCCGCTCCTCTGGACAACATCTCCACGCCCGGGGCGGCCAGTAACTCGCCGGCAGGCGTTCCTGGCGCCGCTCGCACGACGGCTTCCGCGGCGTCGCAGAATCCCATGTTGTCCGGCGCCAGCACGGTGAGTCCCGCGGTAGCGGCGCTTCCCGGCGAGTTCGTGCTTCAGATCCGCGCCCGCCAGGATTCCTGGGTCTCGATCACCGCCGACGACAAGGTCCTCATGCAAGGCACCTTGAAGGGCGAGAAGACCATCCGGGCGAAGAACAAGGTCGTCCTCACCACGGGCAACGCCGGGGCGGTCGAGCTCTCGTTCAATGGCCAGCCGCAACCGACGCTCGGCGCCGGCAACCAGGTCAAGACCGTCGTTTTTACTCCCGACGGCTTGCAGCGATAGAGGATCCTCCGTGCCGCGAATGATCGAGTTGATGCGCCAGTCGGCCGTGCCCGCCAACGTCATGCGCTCGGCCGCCCGCGGCGCCCTTGCTCTGCCGCCGCCGGAGATGATCGAGATCCTGGTGTATCTGACCACCAATCCGGTCTTCGCCGAGCAGGCCAAGATGACTCTGGCGGGGTGGGAAGAATCTTCGTCGATCCTTGTCGCGGGCGATCCCGGCACGCCAAAAGAGGTGCTGGAATATCTCGTTGACCCGCAGAATCGGCGTCCCAGACTCATTCCTACGCTGGTGGAGAACGTTGCCGTCGAGGAGAAGTACCTGATCGACATGGCGCAAGCGGAATCGCGCGAACTGGTGGATATGATGCTGGCCAGCCCGCGAGTGCAGAAGTCGTCGCACGTGCTGCAGGCGCTGGCCACGAACCCGCACCTCAGTCCGGACGAGCTGCAAAAAGTGCAGGAGGCGCTGCGCGAACTGGGAGAAGAGATCGCCGCCGCACCCGCGGCCGATGCGGAGCTGGCCTCCGCTGCCCACGAAGAAGAGACCGCCAAGTACCTGGCCGAGCACGCCGCCGAGATCGCCGCCGAGGAAGGGAAGGCCTTCGAACTAGTCGGCGCGCACGAGAACCACGAGGAGATCGCGGCCATCGCCGCGGTCACGGGACAAGCGCCAAACCCTGCTGCTGCTCCGGCGCCTGCCGCCGCGCCTGCTGCTGTCGCCGATCCCGCCGCCGCCGCACCCGCGGCGAAGGCAGAACCCAAGGAGCGCGAGCGCATCTCCACGATCCAGAAGCTGGCGCGCTGCACGGTCGGTGAGCGCGTTCAGCTCGCCATGAAAGGCACCAAGGACGAGCGCTTCGTGCTCATCCGCGACGGCTCGAAAGTCGTCTCCAGCGCCGTGCTGGAGTCGCCCAAGGTGAGCGACGCCGAGATCGAGCAGTTCGCCTCCATGAAAAACGTCCAGGAGAGCGTGCTGCGCGGCATCACGCAGAAGCGAAAGTTCATGAAGAACTATGCCGTGATCCGCGCGCTGGTGAACAACCCGCGCCTGCCGATCGACCTCGGCTTGGGCCTGATGAACCACCTGCTGGTCAACGATCTGAAGAACCTCTCGATGAACAAGAACATCTCCGATACGCTACGGAAATTGGCGCTCAAGACCTACAAACAGAAATCCCAGCCCGCAGGCGGCAAGAAAAGCGAGTGATTCGTTGATTGGTAATTTGTAATCTGAAATTTGTAATTGTAAGAAATCTGCAGGATCGCAACTTTCAAATCACCAATTACAAATTACCAATTTCCAATCGTTATAATCCCCCCGTGCCCTCCGATCCCATCTACGATCTTCTAAACAACGCAAAGACCATCGCCGTGGTGGGGCTCTCCAACAGCCCGCTGCGGCCCAGCCACGGCGTCGCCTTGTATCTGCAGCAGCACGGCTACCGCATCATCCCGGTGAATCCCAAGATCGAGTCGGCGCTGGGCGAGAAAGCGTATCCGTCGCTCGACGCGGTGAAAGAAAAGATCGACATCGTGGACATCTTCCGCCGGCCCGAGTTCGTCCCCGACATCGTGGCCCAGGCCATCAGGCTCAAGATCCCCGCCGTCTGGATGCAGGAGGAAGTCGTCAACCAGCAGGCCTACGAGCGGGCGAAGAGGGCGGGCCTGTTCGTGGTCATGGACCGCTGCATCCTGAAAGAGCACCGCACGCGGTTCTAGCGCGCAGAGACATATCTCCGAGGGGGTACCCCCCCCTGTGCCGTGATCCTTTATTTTCAGCGACTTAGCCGCAAGATCAGTCAAACAATAGAGTTAAACCACCTGCGGAATCAGCAGGTTAGGAGATCTGTTGTGAAGTCATTTGTTTTCAGCGCGAGATCTGCAAAATAAGTTTTTCAAAGGACTTAGCAACGGGCGCGAGTTGTCAAAGAACGTGCGAGAACAAAGCTCGCTACATCCAGCATAGCAAGTTCAAGAGTTGTGGACGGCGAGGTACGGAACGGAAGGCGCTGCGGGATCAATGAGTTGCAGAGCAGAAAAATAAAGCTCTTGACATTGCCAAAAGCTATAGTTAGTTGAGTGGGAGCTCAAGAATAAAGACTCAACACGAAGGAACACCAAGGAATACGAAGGCGCACGAAGAAAGATGGCCCACCCTCCCGCTGGCGCGGGAAGGGTGGGGCACCCGGCTCGCTATTTCCCACGCCTGAAGGCGTGGGCTTCCACGGAGATGTGAGTCATTCTGGCACTTCTGCGATCCTCGTTCTCACTTCTGCGATGCTTTTGCAATCTCGAACGGCAACGAAGAGCGCAGAACGAAGAATGCAGAAGTTACCGAGACTTGCGTAGCTTCCGGATCTCTTCGAGGCGCTCGCGGATGCGCTTCTCCACGCCCTGATCGGTCGGGTGGTAGTAGCGGCGGTTTTTCAGATTGTCGGGCAGGCACTGCATGTCCGCCACTTTTTCGTCGAGGTCGTGGGCATACTGGTAGCCCTTGCCGTAGCCGATATTCTTCATCAAACCGGTGGGCGCGTTACGCAGGTGGAGCGGCACCGGTTCGGCGACGGTCTGTTCGACATCGCCCCGCACCGCACCGTACGCGGTGTAGAGCGCGTTCGATTTGGGCGCGACCGAGAGATAGACGACCGCTTCAGCCAGCGCGAGATCGCCTTCCGGTTGCCCCAAGAAATCCACGGCATCTTTTACTGCGAGGGTGACGGCGAGCGCGTTGGGATCGGCCAAGCCGATGTCCTCGACCGCCATGCGCACCACGCGGCGCGCGATGTAGAGCGGCTCCTCGCCGGCTTCCAACATGCGCGCCAGCCAGTAGAGGGCGGCGTCGGGATCGGAGTTGCGCACCGACTTGTGCAGCGCGGAGATGAGGTTGTAGTGCTCCTCGCCCGCCTTGTCGTAGAGCAGGACGCGCTTCTGGAGCGCGTCTTTAACGATTTCATCGGTGATGATGCCGCCCTTGCCCGCGGCCTTGGCGGCAAGCTCGAGCACGTTGTAGGCGCTGCGGGCGTCGCCGCTGGAGTAGCTGGCGATCTTCTCCAGCACGGCGTCGGCCATCTTCATCTCCATGTCGCCCAGGCCGTGCTCGCGGTCGGCCAGCGCGCGGCGGAGCAGCGTTACGATCTGCTCTTCGGTCAGCGGGTTGAGCACGTACACGCGGGTGCGTGAGAGCAGGGCGGAGATGATCTCGAACGAGGGATTCTCGGTGGTGGCGCCGATGAGGCGGATGGCGCCGGACTCGACGTAGGGCAGGAAGGCGTCCTGCTGCGCCTTGTTGAAGCGGTGGATCTCGTCCACGAAGACGATGGTGCGGGTGCCGTACTGGCGGGCCTTGTCGGCGTCGGCCATCACCGCTTTGATCTCCTTGATGCCGGAGAGCACGGCGGAGAACTGGATGAATTCCGAGCGGGTCATGTTGGCGATGATCCGCGCCAGAGTGGTCTTGCCCACGCCCGGAGGTCCCCAGAAAATGAGCGAGCCGGGGTCGTCGCGCTCGATCTGCAGGCGCAACGGCTTGCCGGGCGCGAGGATGTGCTCCTGGCCGACGAATTCCTCGAGCGTGCGCGGCCGCATGCGCGCCGCCAGAGGCTGCGTGCGGTCGAGACTCTCGTCTTTCGGAAGCGGTTGGAACAAGCCCATGAAATTGGTAATTGGTAATTTGTAATTGGTAATTGAAACGCGAGAGCGTGCGTTCCCAGCACTGCTTGAATCTTCCAAATTACAAATTACCAATTACAAATTTGCGCGCCTCTGCCGCGCAGCTTCATACAGAAGGATACTCGCGGCAATCCCGGCATTGAGGGATTCGACCTTGGGCGAGTGGGGGATGACGATGACCTCGTCCATATCTTTCATCACGTCGCGCGGGAGGCCCGCGCCCTCGTTGCCGATGAACAGCGCCAGCTTGCCCGCGAGATCGGCCCCATCCGCGGGAGTGCCCTTGTGCGAGGAGGTCGCCACCAGGCGCAGGCCGGCCTCGCGAAGACGCGGCAGAACGTCGGCAAGAGTCACGGAAATAATGGGCAGACGAAAGACCGAGCCCGCCGAGGCGCGCACGGTCTTGGGCGAAAGGTGGCTCACGGTCTTTTCGCCGACCAGGATCCCCGTCGCGCCGAAGGCTTCGGCGGAGCGCAGCAAGGTGCCGAGGTTGCCCGGATCCTGCACGCCGGCAGCGACCACCACCAGGGGCACAGGCGCGCGCAATGCGTCTTCGAGTTCGAACGACTTCAGTTTCACCAGGGCGGCGATGCCTTGAGGAGTTTCGGTCGCGACCACACTGTCGAAGACGGCGTCGGGCACGGTGACGGTCTCGACGTTGGCGCCGATCTGCGGCAGCAGGCGTTCGGCGGCCGACGTCGCCGACTCGCGGAAGAACACGGCGCGGAAGCGCAGGCCGCTGCGGATGGCCTCCTCGGTGATGCGGATGCCTTCGATGGCGCAGTTCCCGTCAGAAGTCAGCTCGCCGCGGGAGAAGGCACGGCGCAGCTCCTTGACCAGCGCGTTCTGGGCGCTGGTGATGTGGCGCAAGCGAGCGCGGGTGGTGGAGGGCACGGTTGATAATGATACGCCAGCGAAAGAGCAGGTCCCTCGACTGCGACGCGCCCAGCACGCGAAAAGCGTGCGTGCTGAAAAGCGCGGGCGCGTCTTCGCTCGGGATGACATTCCCCCGGTAGGGGTCCTTCGACTCGGCCGCGCGGCGCGGCCTCGCTCAGGATGACGCCGTTCAACGGGCTCGTCCTTGCAGCCAGTAAACTGATATGTTAGTTTTCGCCGTTCAGCAGGGAAGAAAGGGAACATTTGCCCGCCGAGATCATCAGGATCAATCCCGCCACGCCCGAATCCCGGCTCATCCAATACGTTGCCGAGCAGATCCGGGCCGGACAGGTGCTGGGCATGCCCACGGACACGTTTTACGGCCTGGCGGCGGACCCGTTCAACCTGCGCGCCGTGGAGCACATCTACGACGTGAAGTCGCGCTCCAAGCACAAGCCGCTGTCGCTGCTGATCGAGAGCGTGGACCAGGCGGAAGAACTCACCAAACCGCTCTCCGAGCAGTTCTACGCCCTGGCGCGGAAGTTCTGGCCGGGGCCGCTGACGCTGATTGTGCGCGGGGCGTCGCGGCTGCCGCTGAAGGTGACGGCGAACACGGGGAACGTGGCGCTGCGCGTGCCCGCGGCCAAGATCCCGATCGAAGTGGTGCGCGCGGCGCAGGTGCCGATCACCGCGACCTCGGCCAACGTGAGCGGCGCCGCAGAGTGCACCACAGCGGAAGGGGTGCGCGAGCAACTGGGCACCAAGATCCCGGTGATCGTGGACGGAGGGCCGTCGCCGCGCAACGTGGCCTCGACTATCATCGACCTGACCGACGAAAAGGGGCGCTGGCGCGTGCTGCGCGAAGGCGCCATCACCACCCAGGAGATCGCGGAATTCCTCGGCCACGAGGGCCTGGCATAGCCGCATCCCGCCCCAGGGGTCTCCCGCATTGAGTGCGCGACGACACAATCGGCTCGCGTGGCTGCTGGCCGCAGTCTTGCTTGCGGTCGTGGCATACACGGCCGTGGTCTACCGGCGCATCCAGCAGCAGATGTGGGTGGACGAGACGCGGCCGGCGGACGCTATCGTGGTGCTGGGCGCGGCGGAATACGCGGGGCGCCCGTCTCCCATTTTCAAGGCGCGTCTGGACCACGCGCTCGCGCTCTACCAGCGGGGCATCGCGCCGGTCATGATCACCACCGGCGGGCAGGGCGAGGACCCGAAGTTCAGCGAAGGCGGCGTCGGGCGCAAATACCTGGTGGAGCACGGCGTGCCCGAACAGAAGATCATCGCCGAGACGCAGAGCGACAACACGGACGAATCCACCGAGCGGGTGGCCACCATCATGCAGGTGAACGGCATGAGAAGCTGCGTGGTGGTGAGCGACGGGTACCACATCTTCCGGGTCAAGCGCATGCTGGGGCGTTACGGAGTGCAGGTGTACGGCGCGCCGCGTCCGCAGTCCCGCCCGCGGAGCCGCTGGCAGCGGGTTTCCCTGGTGCTGCGGGAGGTCCTCAGCTACACCCTCTGGCGGTTGCACATCACCTAGGAACGAGTACCCAGTACCCAGTAACAAGTACTCAGAAGAGTCAGGGCGATCCGGAAACGATCTCGGAACTCCAAATGCAGGCCAAGACTATCGGATGAGAGCGAGGAGGCGGACGGGGCCGCCGGAGCCGCCTTCGAGCTTGGCCGGCGCCACCACCAGTAAGGCGCCACTGGGAGGCACCTGCTCCAGATAGGCGACGTTCTCCAGGTTGTAGACGTTGTGCGCGGCTACGTACTGGTGGACGGGGAAGGTCTTCGACGAGCCGGGATCCACGCTGAGAGTGTCGATGCCCAGGCCGACGATGCTGCGCGCCTCGACCAGGAAGCGGACCGCGGGTTCGCCGAAGCCGGGAAAATGCATGCCCTTGGCGTCGGCGTTGCGGTACTTCTCCATCGAATACCAGCGCGCGGACCACCCGGTGCGGGCCACGACCACCGCGCCCGATGGGATCTGTCCGTTGGCCTGCTCCCAGGCGGCGATGTCCTCGACCGAAACCACGTGCTCGGGATCGGCATCGACTTTCTTCGTGACATCGAGCACCACGAGCGGAGCGATGAGGCGCTCGGGCGGGATCTGATCCACGGTCCAGGCGCCGGAGGCGAAGTGCGCGGGCGCGTCGATGTGAGTGGAGAAGTGCTCGGGTAAAGAGATGTAGCGCGAGAAGTATCCGTCCTTGTCGAGGTGTCCGAGTTGCCTGGCCTCGAAGGGACTCTTTTCGGTGCCTTCCCAGTTGGGCGATTTCTCGCTGATCGAATGCGTGAGATCCACGGCGGCCTTGAACTGGGCCTGCGGCGCCAGCGACGTACGCCGCTGGGCGAACAGGAACAACCCGAGCAGGAGAGCGACCGCGACGGCGAAGGTCTTCAGCTTCATGTACTAACTATTGACGAAGTTTGGCGGAAAAAGTTGCTGTGAATCCGTTGCTAAAGTGGGAACAGGTTGGGGAGGAGCGGCCATACAAGCGGGATGGCGGAGCGGGGGCGAGGGATGGCTGCGGGAGGTCGTGGGTGGAGGACAGAGTCGCAGGTCGTGACTCTCAAGTCGTAAGCCGCAAGCCCTCAAGTCACGGCTCCGGCGGATTCGGCATCTGCTTCAGGGCGAAGCTGAACCAGAGGGAGTTGGCGCCGTTGTAGTGGACGGGCTGCTCGGCCGAGGAGAAGCCCACGCGTTCGACGGTGAGCTTGCAGGCATCGCAGGGCTCGGTGCTGATGATCTCGTAGCGTCCGTCCTTCTTTGTCTCGCAGGCGCCGAAGAGCTTGCCGGAGGCGTCCGCCAGGGAGACCTTGGCGCGTGGGACGGGCCAGCCATCCTCGTCGGTGATGACGCCCTGGACTTTGCCGCGCGGCGGCAGACCGTCGGGGGAGACCTCGCGCGCGCCCCAGCCGGGGCCGCGCAAGGGGCGCCCGCCGAGTAGGCCGGTGACCTTTCCGTGCTCCAGCGCGAGCAGACCGTTGACGAAGACGTACTCGATGCCCTTTGAGACGCGGTGCGGATCCTCAAAGGTCGCGACATCGAGAACGGTTGCGGGATCGAAGACGGTGATGTCGGCGAAGTATCCCGTGCGCAGCAGGCCGCGGTCGGGAAGCTTCACGCGCTGTGCGGGCAGGGAAGTGAACTTGCGGATCGCGTCTTCCAGGCGCAGGACCTTCTCTTCGCGGACATACTTGCCAAGGATCCGGGGGAAGGTGCCGTAGGCGCGGGGATGCGGATGCTCGTAGGAGAACGGACCGTCAGGGCTGGTGGCCTCGGAGTCGTTGTTCACCGCGACCCACGGTCGCTGCATGGCGAGGCGGACGTCCAACTCGGTCATCTCGAAGTAAGCGGCCCCGACGTTGTCATGGTCGGCGATGACCAGGTCCAGGAGGGCGTCGAACGGGTCTTTGTGCTCGGCTGCGGCGATCTGTGCGATGGTCTTGCCCTGGTGTTTGCGCAGATCGGGATTGAGTACAGACGTGACCAGGATGCCGTCCGCGCCGCCTGACCCCAGCCACAGGTTCTCATAGGCAGGATGGAGCGACGCCAACTCCTTCCGGATGGCGGCGCGCTGTTGCGGGTCCTTGAGGCGGCGGAGGAGAGCGTCGGTGCCGCCGTCGTGGTACTTGGGAGGGACCACGGTGCTGAGCGAGGTCGCAGAGGCGACGTAGGGATACTGGTCGGCAGTGACGTCCACCCCTGAGGCGCGAGCCTTCTCGATGGCGTCGATGATCTGCTGCATCTTCCCCCAGTTCTGTCTGCCGGCAACCTTCAGGTGCCAGACCTCGACCGGGATGTGGGCCTCGCGGCCGATGCGAAAAGCTTCGTCGAGGGCCTGCAGCTCCGAGTCCGCTTCATTGCGGATGTGGGTGGCGTAGAGGCCGCCAAACTTTGCAGCCTGCCTGGCGAGCGCGATCAGCTCGTCGGTCTTGGCGTAGTACGCGGGCGCGTAAAGCAGGGAGGTGGACACGCCGAGCGCGCCGTCGTACATGGCGTCGCCGACCATGTCCTCCATCCTGGCGAGCTCTTCTGGGGTGGGCGCGCGATCGCTGTCGCCGATGACCATGCGACGCACCTGGGTGGCGCCTACGAAAGTGGCCAGGTTGATGCCGGAACCTTGTATCTCAAGACGGCGGAAATACTCGTCGAGGGTGCGCCAGTCCACGGCGAGCTTCTGCTGGCTGAAATGTTCCGCCGCTTCCTTAGCGAGGCGATCGTCGAGCGGGGCGATCGAGTCGCCTTCGCCAGTAACCTCGGTCGTAATGCCTTGCGTCAATTTGCTGGCGGCCTGCGGTTCGATCAATAACCGCCACTCCGACTGGCCCAGCATGTCGATAAAGCCGGGCGCGACGACCAGTCCGCGGGCGTCGATGGTGCGCTTGGCAATGACCGCGGGATCGGCATGGCCGATGAAGGCGATGCGGTCACCGATGACTCCCAGGTCTGCATAGATCCACGGGTTTCCAGTGCCGTCCACCAAGCGGCCGTCGCGGATAAGGACGTCGTACTGCTGGGCGAGAGCGAAGGAGGAGCAGAGGAGAAACAGCGCTAGCAAGCGTTTCATGTCAGCGGAAAAGGTACAACAACATGGAGGAAGGCAGAAGTGAGATTGCAGAAGTAATCGTCAGCGAGAAAAGCAGGTCCCTGGACTCCGACGTGCCCAGCACGCTTGGCGTGCTGAAGAAAAGGGCGCGTCTTCGCTCGGGGTGACAAACTTGCGTGATTGCGCCGGGTGCTACAACCAAAGTTTCGCGATGACGAGGGCAAGGGCGGCGGCGAAAAGGGTGCTGGTGAAGTTCACCTGGTCATTGTTGAGCACGCGCATGCGTTCGAGAGTGGCGCCCAGGAAGCTGTCGAGGAACATGCCAGCGGTGCCGGCGATCAGGGCAATCAGCAGCCCGTGGCCCGGCACCACCCGCGCAAGGACGCAGGCTCCAGATACGATCAGGGCAGAGGCAATCCCGGCGAAAGTCCCCGGGCCACTGACGCCGCCGTTGGTTCCGGCAGGCACGGGGTGGAAGGTGGTGATCAAGAAGGGCTCGCTGCTGAGTGCCTGTCCCATCTCGCTGGAGGCGGTGTCGGCGGCGGCCTCCGCGAGAGCGCCGGCGCACCCGAACAGGAAGAGCGGCTGGTGAAGATAGGTGGCGGCGAGGGCAGCCACGGTGGCGACGAAAAGGTTGGCGAGCACTTGGGAGGCGGAACGGCCTTCGCGCCGCTCTGCGGTGCCAAGCTGCTGCTTGCGCCGATAACCGACACGGGTCGCGGCCGCAGTCAGCACGAATACGGTGAGCAAAGCGGCGAAGGTGGGCGGCCACGCGATCCAGAGCAGGAATGTGACGACGGCGCCGGCGACGGCGCCACCCAGGGTGACGGAGCGCAGGAGACGCGCCGCCACGGCGAATGCCGCCGTGACCGCCAACCCGACGGGAGCGCGCCCTGCGACGAGTTCCCAGCCCACAAGTCCGGCCCAGGCGGAGAGTGGCCCGGCGATGATGGCGTGGAGCGCGCTCATGATGCGGCAAAGCTTCCAGTGGAGCGCATCCTACCAGAGCTGCCGCCGAGGCGCGCCAGAAGCAAGCGTTCCGGTAGTGGGTCAGTTTGAATATCCACAGGGCTAGTGGGAGGTAGCGGGACATGGCTGGGATGTGGCAGGATGGAACCTATGACAGTCGGCAAGGGAAAGCGCCCCCGTGATCCCAACCAACTCGCCAAGTGGATTGTAGACCGCTCGACCGGCGAGACGCCTGAGCCGCAAAAAGCACACATACCAGAAGGCTCTACGCCAGCTAACCTCTCCGAGTACATGGCCGCTATGGGCCGCAAGGGGGGCCTAATCGGTGGGAAACGCCGCCTCAAGACCATGACCCGTGAACAGCGCCGGAAGGTCGCAGTAAAGGCCGCCAGAACGCGTTGGAAGAAGAGAAGGCCGAGTTAACCCCCGCTATTCACTCCCTCCAAACAGAGCCAAGAGCCCAACAACGACCAGCACGAATAACCCAGCGTTCCGTTGCTGCTCCTTCGCCAACTGTCGCTGAGACAGATAGGTATTTAGCTTGCTTATCGCGTCCCATGGGTTCGCCCTGTCGAGGCTTATGTACTCGTTGCCGACATCGAATCCCTGTACCTGTACACCTTGCTCAACCACTAAAATGCGCAGCTTCTTGCAGCCAACTGCATGACCGATTTCTTGATTAACAAATGCGGAATGCGCGCCGCCTTGGGTCAGGAAAGCTACAAAGCAATCGCAGTCGCGAATTGCTTTGTCGATCTTGGCGGGCAAAGACTGTCCGAACTGCCAATCCCTCTCGGCGATGTAGCAGGTGATTCCACGGGCGTATGCATCCTGGTTGGCGGTGTAGACGATTCCCAAGTCTTCCTGCCTCATGCTGTGGCTTACAAACACACTGTATGGCGTCATGGTTTAGACTTCACGCGCCTATCATACCTCAGTCAAAAGAAAGGAACCGTATGCCGGAAGACGACCTTAGAAAGGCAGTTGCCCAGCTACGAACGGATGTCATCACCGCGCTCACTAAACTTGAAGTTGAGGTCACTGCTCTCCAGTATGCGGTTCTGGACAAGGAGCCGATGACCGCTCAGCGCTTAGAGGCGCTTCAGTTTGCGGCGAAGCATGATGTGAAAATGTTTCGTGATTACTTCGAGAAGCATATTCGGCCAGTTTGATTTCTCGCCAACGGTCCTGTTCACTATTGAGGATCATATCTTGCACAGCGCACACTCCGTTTATACAATTTGGATGTGCACCGCAGTTAGCCCCGCCTGGCAGCGGGGTTTTCTATTTGTTAGTGGCAGTTTACTTGCCCCTGCGTGAACCTGCCATCGCCGGTAGTGTTCATTGTCACCGAGCAGTTAACAGGACCAGTTTGCTGTGGCACCGCCTGAGATTGGGAGCGCCATGTCCAATATCTCAACTGCTCTTGCGTATAGAGCATCTGCATCCGCGCCTGCTGCATCGCGTTTTCGTGGATCTTGTCTATCAGTTGCATTTGGGAAGAAAGGGTTGCGAGTGCGTTGTATCGCTCGACTAGGGCGTTGTACTTCTCCACCAGCTTGTCATATTCGACAGCGGATTTCTTCCAATGGTCGATCACCTCAGCGATGTTCAAAATCGTGTAGCCATCCAAGACTACGGACATGTGCTCTCTGGTGTACGGAGGCGTCTCCATCAGTGCACGTCGGATACATGTGTCTGCAAAACCCTTGGAAACTACAAGCTCGTTCTCATCGACGCTGGCCGGCTTCGCTAAATCGTCTAACAACCTATCCCTGACGCCGATGAGCTTCTTACAGGACTCCTGCCAAGACCAGTTCGGAGGCGGCTGTCGTTGTTCCTTCAGAAATTCATCTAGCGCCTCGAATCCCTGCTTGGCGGGAGCCGCTTGTTTGGCCGTTTCTTGCGATGTTGTTCCAACAGCCACCATCACGAGCAGAACGAGAACGCTACTGATCCGCTTCATGGCTAATCCCGCCTTTCAACTAAGCCGTCGCCTGAACTTTTTGTTTCAGACGGAAATGATAACGCGGGTCCGAGTTGACGTGCGTGATTTAATTGAGGGGAATCCGAAAGGCGGCAACTACAGTTCCACTTGTCTGACCATCATCGCCATGCGCTTGACGATAAACTCGGCCGTCTGCTCCACATCCATCGGTGCATCTGGGCCGTCTTGGATAACTCCGATGCCTTTCCACTTCGGCAAAATGCAAAATGTGAATCTGGCTTCCTCCCCGTGGAAGAAACACTAGTACGGCTCAGGATTTGGGGAGATAATTGCCCCCGATGCCCCGACTCACAAAATGCGTTATCAGCGTCAAGGTAGCGTTGGCTCTTAGGCAACTCAACCCCGCATTAGGAAATGAGTTCCATTGTCCGAAATGTGGTGAATTGGTTGATGCACATAAAGCGGGCGAGGGGCCGACTGGAATCAAGAACGGAGCCCACTTCGAGCACCGAAGTGGCAACCCAGCATGCCCATTTAGTCACCGATACAGGCGAACCGCTGCTGGTTAGGCAAATAAGAAACCCCGCTGCCAAAGGCGGGGCTTCTATGAAAATTCGAGGTCAGCGCTGACCTGTAATCTGAATATTACAGGTGACCGTTGTGGCGCGTCAAAACCGCAGGAATCAAGGTAGTTCACAGATCATAAAACAAACCTCTTTGAATGACTCTCGTACCATGCGCGCTTCCCCTCGAACAGTCACTTTGACGCAAACGGGGAAGGCGGGGAGCTTGTGTTCATCTTCAAAGGTCGCTCCGTCGAGATCAGCGATACAAGTAAACCCATCACCCTCGATGGTCAGAAATGGATCGTCAAACCCAGTAACGCGCCCGGTCAACACAAGCGATAGCGGCGGTCCATCTGCTAAGAGTCGCACACTGCAAGACTCCTGCTTCCATTTGCTGAAAAGTCGAGTTGCTTCTTCCCAGGATGAACGGTCATTTGTCATGGCAGTTCTCGCTTTTGGTTTTGAAATTGCAATCGTTCTAGCCGTTCGCTTTGGCTGGAGATGCGAACGACCGCTTTGGGAGCTGGTGCGCCAACAGTACAAGCTCATGCCACAACATACCACTTGACATGCTAAAGCGGCTATGGTATAAGAGTCAGTATGAATTGCTTGGACTCCGAAACCCGCGCCAGGGTGGTCAGTTGCCTTATCGAAGGCTGCTCAATCCGTGCCACGGTCCGCATGACCGGAGCCGCCAAAAATACCGTCGTAAAACTCCTATCTGACATTGGCTGCGCCTGCGCCGATTACCACAACCGAACCGTCCGCAATCTTCGTGTGCGCCGTTTGCAGTGCGATGAGATTTGGTGCTTCGTTGGCTGCAAGAAGAAGAATGCCACGCCAGAGCAGAAGGCCGAAGGGTGGGGAGATGTTTGGACCTGGACTGCGATTGATGCCGACACGAAGGTGTGTGTGAGTTGGCTAGTTGGCGGACGTGATGCGGGTTGGGCTTTGGACTTTATGACTGACTGCGCCAACCGCATCCGGGGCCGCGTGCAGATCACTACCGACGCGCACCGCGCTTACTTGGATACGGTCGAGGGAGCCTTTGGACTGGATTGCGACTACGCCATGCTTCACAAAATCTATGGCGCTCCCTCCGATGAGGAGGCCCGCCGCTACTCTCCCGCTAAGTGCATCGGCTGCGACATGAAAGTTGTGACCGGGAATCCTGATCCTGCCCATGTCAGCACGTCCTATGTGGAGCGGCAGAATTTAACCATGCGTATGTCCATGCGGAGATTCACGCGGCTGACCAATGGTTTCTCAAAGAAGGTGGACAATCACCGCCACTCGGTCGCCCTGCACTACATGTATTACAACTTCGTCCGCGTCCATCAGTCGTTGAGAATCACTCCCGCGATGGCGGCTGGAATTTCAGACCATGTGTGGAGCATCGAGGAACTGTGTGCTCTGCTGCCAAAGCCGACCGTTTCCGTTTCGCAGATCGAGCGGAGTCTGACCCTGAAAGCCTTGAAGGAACACGCTTAGTCGTTACTGGTTTTCTGGTTCGACTTCGTCTGGCGGCAGTGGCAGACCGAGGAAATCAGTTTTCTCTCGTTTGCGCCCACCCAAAGATTTGCTGAAAGTTGGCTTGTGTTGCTCTAGTTGCTCCTTTTGGCCAATACGGATGGCGTCGAGGAACTCTATTTTCTCCTTCCCGTCTTTCTGAAACTCCACGCTATCCAATTCCATGTTCGCAGCCGTCAGCAAGAGTTCTGCTGTGCTCTGATCTGCGTACCCTAGCAGTTCAGTTATTGCATTGACACGGCGATAATCGACCCATCCACTGACCCCATCGTCGCGTAGAACAGCAATGTTGCTGTCGCCTCCGCACCCGTCCACATGCTCTTTTGCTTGAAACAGAATATAAGCAGCAAGAATCACGCATTGATGAATGGTTAAGTGGTGACCGTACATTCTCTTTGCCAAGAAGTCGGCCATGTAATATCCGGCACCCGCAGAGTCATAAGTACCCTTTTCGTTAACGAGAGGGCCATTGGCGCTAAAGAGACGGCACGCGCCATGCATCTTGACGCCATAAATCAGATCGGCGGTCGGACAGAATCCAGGTTGATAAATCTGCCCAAACTCGCGATAGGTGCGCTTGATGCTCTTTTCTATTTCCTCACACGCCTCATCAAGCGAAGTCGTGATCTGTGCATCTTCCCACGCGGTTTCAACCACCTTATCAATAAATGGTCCAGTATCTGAGGCTCCACAGAGTGCCACCGCCAAACTATCGCCTTTGTGTGGAATGCCAGATGGTTCAAACCGCAGCTTTGGCACATTGCGCTTTGATAGGTTTGAAACTGTCTCTAGCGTGTCTGCACACAGCACGATTCCTTCATAGCATTTGAACCCGGCGATGATTGTCACGGCTTTCCTCGCGGGAAGCCGTCTCGGTTTGGGCTGTGTGGAAGGCGGCTTCGGGGGCTTCACTTTACACCCCCACCTGTGGAAAACGAAACTGACCCACTACCAGCGTTCTCCACGGCTAGCGCGGCCCTATCAGTTCCCGTAGAATGACCTGTTTGTTCTTAATCACAGACGCCTGACCGTAACCAAGGCAGGCAGGAGTATGGATGAGTTCAGCCGCGAAGGCCGGAATCACAGTCATCATTTTCTCGGTCATCTTCTGGGTCGCCTGCAACGAAGCGTTCCGCCCGATCGTGATCGCGATCCCGAACCCCGGAGCGGATCCAGGCAGGCTGTCGGGGGCAATCGTCCTCAGCAACAACAACTTGCCAGTACCCGGCGGCCTGGGCGGGCTGACGACCATCGACGTCTCCGGCGACACGGCCGCGTCCGTCCAGTACGCAGGACACAACCCCGTGCACGTGGGGCTCATTCCGGGCGGCTCCCGTGCTTACATCGTGAACAAGGCGGACGACACGGTGACGATGCTCGTGCCGGGGAACGTGTCCGTCGCGCCTACGACGATCACGCTGCCCGTGGGCGCGCAACCGGTATTCGCGCACAGCACGCTGGCCGACCGCATGTACGTGGCGGAATCCGGTCCCGTCCCGGGCCGGGTGGCGCAGATCAGCGCGGCGCAGAACATCCTGACCAACGAGATCGTCGTGGGTTCGAACCCGGTGGCGCTGGCAGAAACGCCGAACGGCCAGAAACTCTACGTCGTGAACCAGGGGGACAACACAGTCACAATCATCCAAACAGCGGACGGGAGCGTGCTCAATCCGGCTTTGCCTGTGGGTACCGCGCCGGTGTGGGCTGTGGCCAGCACCGACGGCCAGTTCGTGTTCGTGGCCAACAGCGGGAGCAACGACGTGACGGTGATTGGCACCACCAACGACGCCACCCCGTTGGAGACCATTGCCCTGGGGGCGTCGCCGAGCTTCCTCGCCTACGACCCCGGTCTCAAGCGCGTGTACGCCGCGAACACGGCGAGCGATACGGTGAGCATCATGCGCGCCGACCAGCCGTTGCCGACATTGCCATCGCTGCTAACGCCGGGGCCGGGAATCGACGTAAGCGCGGCGCCGTGCAACGGCTCGTCACCGCAGCAGGTGGCGGCGCTGCCGGACGGCTCGCGGGCCTACGTCGCGAATTCGGCGACCAACAACGTGTGCGTGATCAGTTCGTTGAGCAACACGATCACCAAAAGCATCTCCGTGGGCACGGCGCCGATCTCGGTGGGCGCGTCGGGGGACGGGACGCGGGTGTACGTGGCGAACTCGGGTTCACAAAACATCTCCATCATCCGCACCGACCAGGACACCGTCGTGACAGCGTTGCTGGCGCCGAAAACCGACCCCAACTGCCAGGACCCCGCGCCGCCAGCGCCACCAGTCTGCAAGTATATGAACCCGGCCTTCGTCGTCGGGCACTGAGCCGGTCTCTTCCGGGCGGCACGGCTACGGCCGTGCCATTCTTCTTGTTGCAGAAAAAAATGAGGCGGGCCGAGGCCCGCCCATACAGCCGCTCCGCCAAAGCCTGGCGATTACATGGAAACCGCCGCTTCGCGCTCGTGGTGGCGGCGGCGGTTGTACTTCATGGCGATGTTCATGTACACGCAGCCGCTGGGGGTGTCGAAGCTCATGACCAGCGCCTCGGTGTCTTCGGTGTTCTTCATGCCCGAGTCGTCGGAGTGGATCTCTGGGGGGCAGATCTTGAAGCGGAACCCCTGATCGTTGAGGGTGGTGACGGCGTTGCCGATCACCAGGTTGGCGAGCTCGCAGATGGTCTCACGCACGACCGACTCGGTCTCGCTGACGGGCGAGCCGGCCAGTGCGGCGGCCACGTTGACGGCGGTCTGGGGATCGAGGTCGAAGATCACACGGCCCTCAATGTCGCCGTGGATGACGACGATGGCGGCGATGCCCTTGCGGCGGTAGGCCTCTTCCTCCATGGTCACGTCACCCATGTGGGTGGCGCAGTTCAGGGATTCGGCCAGCACCGCGTCGGCCGCGTTGATGAACGGTTGGATCAGATCCATGCGCATTACTGTGTCCCCCCGGCGTTGGCGGTCTCCATGGCGACGGCGCTGTCCCCGAGGACGTAGCGGATCACCTCGTACAGGACCTCGGGCTTGACCGGCTTTTGCACGAAGTGGCGCGCGCCTTTCTGGAGGGCGGTCACGATGTTTTCCTGGTAGCCGACCGAGGAGACCATGACGATGCGGGCGTCGGGGTGCTGGCGCACGATGCGCTCGGCGGCCTCGATGCCTTCCATCTGCGGCATGGTGATGTCCATCAGCACCACGTCGGGATGGGTGCGGTCGTACTCGGTGATGGCGGTGCAGCCGTCGCCGGCTTCGCCTGCCAACTGCCCGCCGAAGGATTCGATCATCTTGGCCAAGTTCTTGCGAGCAAAGACGGAGTCGTCCACGACCAGGTAGCGCACCGGTTTGCGGTCACTGCTGCGGAGCAAAGCTGCGAATTCCATAACCACTTCTCCTCCGAGCCCTAAACCTTCGCGGCGCGTGCGCGCTCGGCGACGCACTGCGCCTGTAATGTGTTGGCCAAGGCGTCGAGGGGAACGACGCGGATGGCATGGCCGCGCTCGATGGCGGCCTTGGGCATGCCGTACACCACGCAGGAATCCTCGCTCTGCGCGATGGTCAACCCGCCGCTGGACTTGACGGCGCCCAACGCGTCGGCGCCGTCCTCGCCCATGCCGGTCATGATCACGGCGATCCCTTGAGAGCCGTATTCCTGCGCCAGCGAGCGGAAGAGCACGTCCACCGAGGGCCGATGTCCGTTGATGCGCGGCTCATCGGAGAGCACCACGATGTCGCCCAGGGGCATGCGGCGCACCTTCAGGTGGCGGTTGCCGGGGCAGATCAGGGCGCGGCCGGCCAGAAGCATGTCGCCGGACTGGGCTTCCTTGACTTCGATGGCGCAGCACTCGTCGAGGCGTCGGGCGAACATCTCGGTAAAGCCCTCGGGCATGTGCTGCACCACCGCGATGGCCGCGGGGAAGTCGCCGGGCAATTGCGCCAGGACGTATTGCAGAGCGTTCGGGCCGCCGGTCGAGATGCCGATCGCCACGATCTTGTTAGGAGCGCCCCGGTGCTTGAGCAGCGGCTTGCGCGGACGGACCGCCTCGACGACAGCGGGTTGCAGGGCGGGCAGCTTGGTCTGGGCCGCGGCCTTGATCTTGGAGATCAGTTCATCGCCGATCTGGCCCATGTGGGCGGAGACGGCATCGCGCGGCTTGGCCACGAAATCGAAAGCGCCCATGGAGAGAGCTCTAAAGGTCGCCGAGGCGCCCTGAGTACTGTGCGCGCTCACCACGATGACGGGCAGGCGGTGAGTGCGCATGATCTCACGCAGGGTGTCCATGCCGTCCATGCGGGGCATCTCAAGGTCGAGGGTGATGACGTCGGGGCGAAGCTCTTCGATCTTCTTGGAAACGAAGGAGCCGTCCATCGCCGTTCCAACGACGCGGATGGAGCCGTCACGCTCCAGAATCTGGGGAATGAGTTTCCGCATGAGAGCGGAATCATCGACGACGAGAACGCGGACCGGGCTGCTCAAGCGATGGCCTCCAAAACCTTGGAATTGCCCAGCCGCGCGACAACAGCCGGAATATTGAGGATGAGGACGACGGTTCCATCGCCCAGGATGGAGGCACCGCTGACCAACTCGGTGGCGACCAGAGAGTCGTCCACCGCCTTGATGACCAGTTCCTCTTCGCCCACCAGGTGATCGACCACCAGCCCGAACTTGCGCTCGGCCAATGTGATGACCACGATGAAAAGTTTGCTCTTCGGGGCCGCGGTGGTGCGGGCGAGCTTGCCCAGGCGGACCAGCGTGAGCACCTCTTCACGGAGCTGCATGACTTCCCGCTGCTCGACGCGATGGAGGTCGCTCTCATCGGCGCGGGTGATCTCGACGACCGAGCTGAGCGGCACGGCGTAGATGCGGTCTGCGACGCGGAACAGCAGGGCCTTGATGATGGCCAGCGTCAGAGGGACCTTGAGCAGGAAGGTGGTGCCGTGGCCGGGATCGGTTTCGATGGAAATGGTTCCCTTCAGCCGTTCGAGGACGCTCTTGACCACGTCCATGCCAACGCCGCGGCCGGAGATGCCGGTCACCTGCTGGGCGGTGCTCAGCCCGGAGTGGAAGATCAGGTTCAACGCCTCCGAGTCGGTGAGCCGGGTGGCTTCGTCCTGGGTGATCACACGGCGCTCGATGGCCTTGGCGATCACCCTGGCGCGGTCGATGCCGCGGCCGTCATCGGTGATCTCGATGACGATCTGGTTGCCCTGGTGATAGGCGTTGAGGCGCACGACCCCTTGCGACGTTTTGCCGGCGGCCACGCGCTCGGCCGGCGTCTCGATGCCGTGGTCCACGGCGTTGCGGACCAGGTGAGCCAGAGGCTCGGCCAGGGAATCGAGGATGCTCTTGTCGAGATCGGTATCTTCGCCGGCAGTGACCAGCTCGACATCCTTTCCGGCCACCTTGGCGACGTCGCGCACCAGACGAGGGAAGCGGCGGAAGAGCTGCTCGACCGGCACCATGCGGATCTTCATGACCGACTTCTGGAGATCGTTGAGGACGCGCGCCTGAAACGCTATGGCGTCGGCGAAGCGGCCGCGCAGCGGGTCGCGCCCGAAGCGCTTGTCGAACTCGGTGATGGCCTGGTGGAGCATGGACTTGCCGATGATCAGCTCGCCGACGAGGTTGAGCACGGCGTCGATGCGCTCGGCGTCCACGCGCAGCAGGCTCTCGGGGGAACCACTCCCTGCGGGGGCGGCTTGGAGCGGGGCCGCCTTGACCTCGGCGGCGCTGGGCAGAGCAACCTCGGCGAGCGGCTCCTCTTCGGCGAGCTTGGCCGCAGGCGCGGCTGCCTTTTCGGAGGGCAGGATGCCGAGCACGTCTTCCTCGCCGGCGGGGTGCTCGTATCTGCGCACCAGAACTTTGTTCACGATCGAGGGGACGCGGCACTTCTTCTCGAACCAGCTCTCCTTGTGCCGGGTGGCCACGGCAGTCTCGATCAGTCCGACGTCAGGGCGGTTGTCCTCGGGATGGATGACCAGCACCTTGCCGCCTTCGTTCAAAACGTTGCGGACAAGCTGCACGGCGGCGGCGCGCATGGGGCACTGAGGATCGATCCCCATGGCGACGAAGAGAATCTTCTGGCCCTTCTTGGCTGCGTCGGAGATGACCAGTTGCTCGTACTCGTTCCAGGCGAAGGCCGGAGCGAAGGCGACCTCGGCGGCCTGCTGGGGCGCTTCGATGAGCGTCTTGATCTGGTTGCGCAGGGCCTCGGGCGCGGGCGGCTGGGTGTTGCCGCGGTAGGCGGCGAGCATCTCGTGGAAGGTGTCGGCGGCCGACAGCACCACTTCCGCGACGCGGCCATTGCGCCGGTCCGCGATCTCGGGCGTGAGCACATCTTCCAGCTCGTGGGCCAGCTCGCTGAGGTCCTTGTATCCGCAGGCGGCCGAGTCGCCCTTCAGGGTGTGCACGGTGCGGCGGATACCGCGTACGATCTCCTTGTCCCCGGGCTCCTTCTCCAAGCGGAGGCCTTCCTCGTTGAGCGCCTGCAACAGCTCCTGCGCGCTCTCGAAGAAGAGCTCTTTCAGCTCGGCGACCCGGTCCTCGGAGAAGAAGCTCATCCCGCGACCTCGATCCGCTGGTAGGCGGTTCCGTTGTTCTGGTGGATCATTTTGAACTTGTCGGTCAGGCCGAACAGGCTCTCGGCGTGTCCGACGAGCAGGTACCCTTCGGGATTCAGGCAGCGGTAAAACTTTTCGATGAGACGCTTCTGCTCAGCCTCGTCGAAATAGATCATGACGTTGCGGCAAAAGATGACATCGTTCCGCTGCGGCAGGAACTCGGTCTTGAGATTGTGGAAGTCGAAGTGGACCAGCTCCTTCACCGGCTTCTTGATCGCGTAGCGGTCGCGCATCTTGTCGAAGTAGCGCAGGCGGAAGGTGTAATCCACGGGTTCCATGTGGTTCTCGGGGTAAACGCCCTCCTGCGCGACGCGCAGCACGGAGTAGCTGATGTCGGAAGCCAGGATCTCCACCTTCCACGGCGGCGGGATCAGGGGCTTGGGCGACGGCATCTCGAAGGGCAAAGGATTGCGCAGGTAGTAATAAGCCAGAGCGTCACAGACCAGCATGGCCAGGGTATAGGGCTCCTGGCCGGTCGAGCAGCCAGCGCTCCAGATGCGCAGTGACCAGTCACGGCGCTCCTGCTTCTTGTGCAGCAGCTGCTCGAGCACCACCTTGGAGAAGAGGTCGATCTGCGGCTTATTGCGGAAGAAACTGGTCTCGTTGACGGTGAGGTTCTCGAGCAGGGCGGAAAGTTCGGTCTTACCGTCGCGGCTCGTGAGCAGCCGGTAATAGTGATAGAACGAGTCAAGCTGTGTCGCCTTCAGGCGCCGCTGCAGGCGGTCCTGTAGAAAGTGCACCCGGCGCTCGTCGAAATACATCCCGCATTCCTGGTAGACGAGGGTCTGGAGCAGCTTCAGCTCGGCATCGCTCAGTTGGATCGGAACGGTCATCGTCGTAGTCGCCATCGAATCCTTCTAGCCGGGTCGGAGACCCGGCCTCCACCGGTTCTGCTACGCCACCACCGCGGCTTGTGCCCCGGCAAATTGATCCAGCCGGCGCAGCTCGCCGGGCTTGAGGATGCGGGACAGGTCCACCAGAATGATGAGGCGGCCGTGCAGCTTGCCCACCCCGGTGACGTAGTTCAATTCGTTCTCTTCGTAAACTTGGGGAGGTTTGTCGATCGCGGTGGCGGGAATCTTGAGGACCTCGGAAGCCGAGTCGACGACCAGGCCGACCAGCTTGCCTTCGACTTCCGCCACCAGGATGCGGTTCTTCTTATTGCGCGAGATCTCCTTTTCGCCGAAGCGCTTGCGGAGGTCCACGACGGAGATGATGCGGCCGCGCAGATTGATGACCCCTTCGACGCAGTTGGGCGCATCGGGCACCGCCGTGATCTCGGGCACGCGCACGATCTCGTGCACCAGGGCGATGGGGACCCCGAAGGTCTCCTTGCCGATGCGGAAGCCGACGATATGCAGGTCCTTGGCCATACTCACCTCGCTAGGAACGCGCGGCAGAAGCGTAATGGGCGGCTTGCGACCGTTCCTCGCCGAAGGGAGCTTGGGAGGAAGCGGGACGCCCGTGTCCGTTGCTGCCGCTGCTTGTGGTGTCCACCGCGAAACGGTCCATGGCTTCGAGCAGGGTGCGTGCCATCTTCGACATCTGTTCCGCCGAAGCCGCCAGCTCGGTGGAGCTGGAGGTCGACTGCTGCGTCAGTTCGCGCATGCGCTCCATGGCCTTGACCACAGCCTGCGCGCCCGAGGCCTGCTCCTCGACCGAGGAGTTGATCTCGTGCGTGATCTCGTTCAGCCGGGTGGTGGCCTTGGCGATCTGGGAGGAGCCGTGCGACTGCTCGTTGGTGGCGGCGCCGATCTCCTGGGCGAACTTGTAAACCTCGGTCACCACGTTGGAGATCTTCTTCAGGGCCGTGCTCAGGTCCGTTCCGAGGGTCAGGCCGTCGTTGACGATGGTGGTGCTCTTCTCCATGTTGTCCACGGCCTTGCGGGACTCGTTCTGGATACTGCGGATGAGGTCGCTGATCTCCTTGGTGGACTGCGCCGACTTCTCCGCCAGTTTGCGGACTTCGTCGGCGACCACCGCAAAGCCGAGACCGTGCTCTCCGGCGCGCGCCGCTTCGATAGCCGCATTGAGCGCCAGCAGGTTGGTCTGCTCGGCCAGGTCGTCGATGACCTCGATGATCTTGCCGATGTCGTCGGCGCGCTGACCGAGCACGCCGATGATGTCGGACGAGGTATGGATGGATTGGTTGATCTTGTTGAGACCGTCGGTGGCCTTTTCCATGGTGGTGATGCCGCTGGTCACTTCCTCGCGCGAGCGGTGGGAGATGTCGAGCAGCACCTTGGCGGTGTCGGCCACGCGCTGGATGGAGGCGACCATCTGATCGATGGAGGCCGAGGTTTCGCTCACGCTGGAAGCCTGCGTCTGCGTGTTCTTGACCATGTTCTGCACGTTGATGGACATCTCGTGCATGGTGCTGGTGACTTCGTCAATGGCCTGCGAGGCCTGGACGCTGACCTTGGCGGACTCTTCGCTGGCGCCGGCCACCTGGTTGGACCCGCCCGCCACCTGCGAGGCGCTGTCGCGCACGCTGGTGACCAGCTTGCGGAGACCGGAGATCATGCTGGAGAAGGCGAGAGCAAGAGTGTCCTTGTCGGAGCGCGGCTGCACTTCCAGAGTCAGGTTGCCGCCCGCGATGGCCTCCGACACCGCTGCCATCTCCTTCAGGTAGATCACCATCTTGTCGAAAGTGCGAGCGAGTTCGCCGATCTCGTCATTGCGGCTGGTATCCACCGACTGGTTCAGATCGCCGGAATTGCCGATCTCGCGCGCCACGCCGATTAGGTGAGACAGGGGAACGCTGATGGATTTGGCGGTGAAGAACGCAACGCCCAGCCCACATAGAACCGCGATGAGCGTGCCCACGATGGAAACGACCAGGGTCACGGTCGAAGCGGTCTCGTTAAACCGGTGCTGCGCCTCGCGGGTGGCCGCGGTCGCTTGTTTGGCGTCGTCCAGGGGCTCGGCGGATTTGCGCAGCCATTCGCTGGGGTTCTGCTGGAGATAGAAGATCTGCAACTCGGCGACGGTGGAGTTGCCGGCATCCACGTCCTTGCGCTTGTTGATCATGGAAGTAGCGAAGCTGGTCGCCCAGGCTTGTTCGGCTTCTTTGACCTTGGCCAGTGCCGAATGTTCATGGTCGGAGACAGCCAGATCGTCGGCGCGCTTGAGCAGGTCCGCCAGCTTGGAGACGCCGGCGTTCATCTGGTCGAGCTCACGGGTGTCGCCACTCAGCAGGTAATTGCCGAGGAAGAGGCGGTTCTGCATCATCTGGAAACGGACCACCTCAGTGGCCTGCTCCATGTCGGCGGACCGCGCCGCCGCGGCTCGCGCGTTGCGCTCGCGCATCATCGCTGCCATGTTGACCAGGAACAGGACCAGCACGATCGCCAGGATCGCGCCAAAGCCCACGTACAATTTGTTGCGGATACTCATAGCTGCCTCCGCACGCTCTCCGTCGTGCTAGCTCGCGGGATTAAAGTTGAATTGCACAATGGTTGTGGTTTCATCTTTGGCCGGCTCGTACTTCCACTTCTTAATGGCGTCGACGGCGGACTCGATGAGCAGCGGGTGGCCGCCCAGCGCTTTCGCCGTCTTGACGGCGCCGTTGGGGGCGATGGTGACCTGCACCTTCACCACGCCACTGACGTTCATTTTGCGAGCCAGTTCCGGGTACACCGGGGCGACGCGCGCTTTGACTTTGCGACCACCGTCTTCCTGCGCCGCCGCGGTCTGCACGGCTACCATGACAGCCAGCAGTGCGATGATTACGATTCCCAGCCAACGGGCGATCTTCCTTAGCAACACAATTCCTCCAAGTGATTAAGGTTCAACCCACAGCCAGAAGTGCAATGCGAATGCCATTGCGTGTGGAGTTGCCGTATCACCTTGGGATTACTAATTAAGTCATTCTATTTGTGCCAGTTACATTGAATCTCGGGGATCGAGATCGAGGGCGTCGAGGGAGGGCGATCGTCTCAGGAAGCCACCCTGGTGGCCACGGTGCGTCTCAGCGTGAGACTGCCTCCAGACAGGGTTGGTTTCCCAAGTGACTACTGCCGGGGCTTATTTCCTTGACTCAATTTGAGATTCGACGATACCTTCGCACCGTCTCACCCTCTACGAAGTAGAGAGAACGTCCAGGGCGCCCGAACCCATGCGAGCCAGCAAAGAACCGGCGAAACCGACTTCCCCGTCACGCCAGGACGACTCCTTTCAGAACCTCTTATTAAGACTCTCGCTGGCATGCGGCGAGGGACGTCCATTTGGGGAACTGATTTCCCTATTCTGCAAAGAGAGCCGGCAGTTCTTTGCCGTGGACGGCGTGTACTACTGGAAAGTGGCCGAACCCGATCAGCTGGTCAGCGTTGACGCCGACGGCTACCTGGCAGACAAGTTCCGCGCTTCCAGCCTGAGATTGAGCGACCGGGCGGTAGCGGTCGAGGCAGTCAAGACCCGCCGCACCGTGTACGTGAACCATCTGGACCCGAAGAAATATCCGATGGCAGCGGATTTCCAGGCGGCGGCCGTGATGGTCGCGCCGCTCATCGTTGCCGGCGAAATCATCGGGGCGGTCGTCTTCCTGAGCCGGGACGTGCCCGACAATTTCAACGAGGATCTGGCGGCCAAAGGGACCATCCTGGCGGCGCATCTGGGAAGCCTGATCGAGAATGCGCGTCTGATGGAGAGTTCGCGGGAGGAGCGCCGGCGCGCCGAAGTGCTGGTGCAGTGCGCCCAGATGCTGCATGCGGTGCTGGACGTCAACGCCGTGGTCAACGCGCTGACGGAGCGCATCTGCGAACTGTTTCAGGTGCCGATCGCGACCGTGCTGGTGCGGCACCACGAAGCGTTGGAGATGCGCGGAGCCGCCGCGGCTTCGCCGGAACTGCTCGAGACGGTACGCCGCACGCACGCGGAGCACGGATGCAGGGCCGCCGCGGAACTGGTCGAGCAGGTCTCGAAGTCCGACCAGGCACTGTGCGTCCGCATCGAGCCCGGGAGCAAGGATTTCCCGGAGTTCATCACAACGGGAGAGATGATCGCGGCGCCGCTGCGCACTACCCGAACCAGCGGCGCGTTGCTGGTCTATTCCGGTCCGGACCGCACCTTCAGCGAGCAGGAGAGATCGCTCATCGCCGCCATCGCGCGCTTCGGCGCCCTGGCGTTGTCCAATGCCGAACTGCTGGCGACGGCCAACGCGCAGGCCTATGAGACGCAGCAGCTGCTCGAGATCTCAAGCACGCTGGGCAGCACGCGAGACCTGGACCGGTTCCTGGAACAATTCGTGGTCCGCGCCGCGAGCTTCCTGGGATTTGCGCGCTGTTTCGTCGGCCTTGTGGACGGTACCGGGGGTTGCAGGGTGCGCTGGGGGGCCACCGGCGGCCAGTCGCAGCCCTTGAACCTGAAGCTGACCAGCGAGCGCACGAAGCGCATCCTGGGATCACGAGAACCATTCTGGACCGAGGACGCCACCGAAGACGCCGACGGCAACCAGGAAACCGTGCGGCAATTCAACATCCAGCAATACCTGGCTGTGCCGCTGGTCGGCTCGGACGCTCGCGTCCTGGGACTATTCGGGCTACTGGACCCGATCGACAGCCGGCAGATTACGAAAGAGGACGTTCGCCGCGCCAAGGCGCTGGGGGCGCCCGCCGCAGTCGCCCTGGAGGCGACGCAAAACCTGCAACGCTCCGAGCGCCACCGCAAGAGGGCCGAGGACTTGATGGCGCTGGCGCTGGACCTGAGCGCCTCGCTGCGCCTGCCCGACTTCGCCCGCAGCTTCACCCAGCGCGCGGCCGACATGCTAGGGGCGCGGGCCGCGGCACTGGCGCTTTCGCAAGGCAACGTGCTCGAAACCATCATCCTTTATGAGCCCGGCGCCTCCACCGACAAATCGCAGCTCCGGCGGCTGAATGCGGCCTTCACCGACTTGGCGGCGGGACAGCAGGGACCGCTCTTCCAGGGCGATGCGGCCGAGCTCCTCGGGCTGGGGATCGCCTCCGCGTTCGGGTGGAAGGATGTCGCCGTGGTCCGGCTCACCGGCGCCGACAACGAGCTGCTCGGCCTGCTTTGCCTTGCCAACGTCGGCCGGGAACTCTCGGAAGCCGACCGCAACCTTCTCCAGGCCATCTCCGGACACGCCGCGGTCGCGCTGGAGAACTCGCGCCTGTTCTCGCGCATCGCGCAGTCGAACAAGCACTGGGCGGAGATCTTCGATTCCATCACCGACTTCATCGTGGTGCACGACGAAGCCAACCGGGTACTGCGCGTGAACCAGTCGCTGGCCAACTTCATCGGCGTGCGCCCGGCGGAACTGATCGGAGTGGGCATGCGCGCGCTGGTCTCGATCGCGGCCGATGCCGGCAGCCAGCCCTGTCCGTTCTGCCGCGTGGGGATGGAGAGGACCGATGAATTCATCCATCCCGTGCTGGAGCGTACGTACCTGGTCTCGACCTCGCGGGTCCGTGGCGCACTCAACGAGGGACTCCAGACCATCCATGTGCTCAAGGACATCAGCGACCGGCGCGAGGCCGAACGCCGCTACCGCGAGTTGCTGGATAACATCCAGGAAGGCATCTTTTTCTCGACCCCGGACGGGCGGTTCGTCGAGGTCAACGATGCCCTGGTGCGCATGCTCGGCTACGCCAGCCGGGAAGAGCTGCTGCAGGTGGACATCAAGAACGAGTTGTACGTCGCGCCCGAGCACCGCAAGCGTTTCACAGACGCGCTCGATCAGCACGGGGTCGTGCGCAACTTCGAGGAAACGTTGTGCCGCAAGGATGGCACCATCGTGCACACGCTGCAGAACGCGTTCGCGGTGCGCGATGCCCGCGGCGCCGTCACCCAGTACCGGGGCGTGATGCTCGACATCACGGAAGCGAAGGCGTTCCAGGCGCAATTGCAGCGGGAGCGCGACTTCAACACCAAGATCCTGAACAACACGCAGAGCATGATCCTGGTGGCGGACACCGCGGGCCTGGTGAGCTATGCGAACCGCCGCTGCTTCGAGCATGGCAATTTCCGGGAGAGCGAACTGCTGGGCCACCGCTTGATCGAGTTCGTGGCGCCGCCGCGGCGCGAGGCCATGGCCGCAGCTTTTGATGCGGTGCTCGCCGGCCAGCAGGTGGACAACCTGGAACTGCCGATGGTGCGCGCCGACGGCAAACTCTCGCAATTCTCCATCAACTTCAGCCCCATGCGCGACGAGCGGGGAGACGTGAACAGCATCGTCGCGGTGATGACCGACATCACCGACGCAGCCATGCTGCAAGGCAAGCTGATCCACGCGGAGAAGATGGCTGCCGTGGGACAGCTGGTCTCCGGCGTGGCCCACGAGGTCAACAACCCGCTCACGGCGATCCTGGGCTTCGCCGATCTCCTGCTGGAGCAGGAAGACGTCCCCGAGTCCGCGCGCAAGAGCCTGAAAGTCATCGTGCAGGAAGCGCAGCGGACGAAGACCATCGTGCAGAACCTGCTCAGCTTCGCGCGCCAGATGCCGGCGGAGCGGCGCCCGGTACGGGTGAACCCGATCCTGCGCCGCACGCTGCAACTGCGCGCCTACGATTTCGCCAGTCACGGCGTGGACATCGTCGAGCGGCTCGCCGAGGAGATCCCCGACGTTGTCGGCGACGCGCAGCAGCTCCAGCAGGTGTTCCTGAACATCATCAACAACGCCTACGACGCGGTGCACGAGAGCGAGCGCCGTGGCGCCATCGAGGTCGAGACTTCGTACGTCAATGGCGGGGTCGAGATCCTCTTCCGCGACAACGGCAGAGGCATCCAGTTCCCCGAGCGGATCTTCGATCCGTTCTTCACCACGAAAGAAGTGGGCAAAGGAACGGGCCTGGGCCTGAGCATCTGCTACGGCATCGTGCGCGAGCACGGAGGCGACATCACCTGTCACAACAATCAGGGAAGGCCGGGGGCGAGCTTCGTGGTCCGGCTTCCGGCAGTGGGACAGCCGGCACGGGTTCCGACCGCGACGGCGGGAGCACAAGCATGAGTGCAGGCCTTCAACCGCAGCCCTTGCCCATCCTGGTGATCGAGGATGAAGCCTCGGTAATGGGGTTCCTGGTCGCGGCCCTGGAGCGCTCCGGCTACAAGACCGAACAGGCGGCCTCCGGCGTGGAAGCGCTGAAGATGCTGGCCGCCACCAGCTACATGGGCGTTGTCTCCGACATGCGCACCCCAGGAGGGGTGAATGGCGCCGACGTGCATGCCTGGATCGCCGCCAACCGGCCGGAACTGGTCTCGCGGGTCGTGTTCATCACCGGAGACACGGTGAACGAGGAGACGCAGCAGATCCTGACCCAGACCGGAGCCCCGTGCATCGAGAAGCCGTTCCGGGTGCAGCAACTGATCCAGGTGGTCGAGAAGACGATAGGGAAAGCGCGATGACCGACGATTACCGCATCAAGTTCCAGATCGTGGACGACGAGCAGAGCATCCGCAAGCTCTGCATGACCATCGGCGCCTCGCTCGGGTTCGACTGCTCCGAAGCCGAGAGCGGCGAGTCGGCGCTGGCCCTAGTCGAAGCGGAATGCCCGGACATCGTCATTTCGGACCTCATGCTGCCCAAGATGAGCGGGGTGGAGCTGTTGCAGCAGATCAAGCGCATGCAACCGCGCTGCGAGGTCGCCATCATGACCGGCCACGGCTCCATCGAGAGCGCCGTGCAGGCCATGAAGCTGGGCGCGTACCACTACCTGCAAAAGCCGTTCCGCGTGGAGGAGGTCAAGCTGATCCTGCAGCGCATGGCGGAGAAGGTGCGCCTGGTCGCTGAGCGCGACTTCCTGCGCGATCGCCTGACGACGGAGACCCAGCTCAACGACATCACGGGCTCCTCGGCGAAGATCCAGGAAGTGCTGCGCATGATCGCGCGCCTGAAGGATACGCGCACTCCTGTGCTCATCGCCGGCGAGAGTGGCACGGGGAAGGAGCTGGTGGCGCGCGCCATCCACTTCCGCGGCTCGTTCGCCAAGCGGCCGTTCGTGGCCGTCGATTGCGGCGCGCTGGTGCCGACGCTGATCGAGAGCGAGCTGTTCGGCTACGAGAAAGGCGCGTTCACCGGTGCGCTCAAGTCAAAGCAGGGCTTGTTCCAGGCGGCCAGCGGCGGCACGATCTTCCTGGACGAGATCGGGGAGTTGCCCCAGGAGATGCAGGCCAAGCTGCTCCGCGTGCTGCAAGAAAAGGAAGTCCGGCCGGTGGGAAGCAATGACCGGGTCAAGGTGGATGTCCGGGTCATCGCCGCCACCAATCGCGACCTGGAAGCCGCTTACAAGGCGGGTACGTTCCGCAAGGATCTCTTTTTCCGCCTGAACGTGGTCACCATCCACCTGCCGCCGTTGCGCGAGCGCAAGTCCGATATTCCCAGCCTGGTCCGGTGTTTCCTGCTGGATCATTCCCCCGACGTGCCTATCCAGGTCCTGCCCGCGGCCATGCGCTGCCTGCTACAGTACGACTGGCCAGGCAACGTGCGCGAGTTGCAAAACTGCATCGAGCGGGCCATCGCCTTGGGCAACAAGGAAACCATCGACCTCACCGACCTGCCGCCCGCCATCCGCGATGCCCAGCCCGGTCCCGGCGTGTCGTTAGAGGAGGAATCGGTTGGGAGCCTGTCGGCCCCGGCGACCGACCTCGAGGACATCGAGCGCATGACTATCCAGCGCGTCTTCGAGCAGGTAGGGGGAGACAAGGTGCTGGCCGGCAGGATGTTGGGCATCAGCCGCGCAACCTTGTACCGCAAGCTGAAGCGGTACAACATCAGCCTGGAGCACCCAAATCGGGACAGCGCAGGGACCGGACAATGACGTGTCTCATCTCCGGCCCGGGCCGCAGAGCTGCCGGATCGGAGACACGCCAATGCTGAGAAAGTGTTTCATCCTGAGACGCTGATTGGGGGTCTCAGCCCAAGGCCTCACCTGATTAGTCCATTTTTTCAATAACTTACGATTTTCGCAGGCGATCATCCCTTTGGCCGCCTTCGTGCACTCCGAAAGCTGCCATCTTCACGCCATCGCAGCGACCCGGGTAGCCGGGTTGGGAGTGAAGACGCAAGGCTCCCCGCCCCAGGGCGGGGAGAGTGAGGAATCGGTGGCAGAGAAAGCCGTCATTGCGTCCTGGAGTGGCGAGGAATCGGATGTGTCGAAGCTGGCGCAATTCTTTCCCGCGGCGACGGCGGTGCGGATCCCGGTGCGCGTGAGCCGCCTGGATGGGCACGGCGAGGCCGCAGTGGAAGAGACGGTGATCGAGTTCGGCACGCCCAGCGAGGTCCTTTTCTCGGCCAGACTGCCGCTGGAGTTCGGCGACCGCATCCGCCTGGTGAATGCGGAAGGCCTGCTCGAGGCAGAAGCGGCGGTGGTGGCCGTGCAATATCACCAGGGCAAGACAGCGGTGGCCGCCCGCTTCACGGGGCCGGTCGCCAATTGGGTTATTCGAAAATGAGCACCGCAACAGTTTCTTTGCGTGAGATCGCCGCGCAGTGGCGCGCGGCACGCCGCATTTATCCCATCTACGCCGGCGTGGTCAGGCACTTCGACATCGGCATTCAACCGTGCCGCGACCTGGAATCGCCCATCGACCGCAACGATCCCGAGATCCTGGAAAAGATCGCTTCCTGGTTCGATTCGGTGGATGAGCGCAGCCACGCCGGGCATCTACGCCAGGCATTGCAGACGGCCCATGTAGCCAAGGAGGACAACCTCCGCGAGCTGCTGCGCCGGTTCCTGGAAAAGGAACAGAAGAGCGCCTCGGACCGGGACAAGATCGATTTCCTCTTGGTGCAGTACTTCGCGCAATGCGCCCCGCACGCCATGCATAACCGTGCGCTGGAGCTGGAGGACATCGCCGAGGTACTGGAGCCGGTGCTGGGCGAGGCCGTTCCCCAGCAACCGCGCTGGCTTCAGGTGCTGGACTCAGAACTGGCGAAGCTCGGCGAGTGCAAGAGCCTGCGCGAGCTGCTGGAGAAGGGAGTGCTGGCGCACGTCCGCCAGTTGAAAGAAGAGGCCGGTGAGATGTACTTCGGATCCGGCGCCCTGCTGGCGTTCACACGCTTCAACTTCGCAGCGCGGCATGCCTTCTTCCGCCTGCTGCACGCTGACCTTGGGATCATGCGGCAGGCGCTGCTCGAGATCGAGCACCGCGGCATCAAGACACTGGATTGCAAGCGCGCGGGCCTCTCTGCGCAAGAACCTCTGGAGAGCCTGGCCCGCATCTGTCACGACTGGAAAACTCCGTTCCGCGCACCCTACGCGGCGGGAAAACCCTTCGAGCAGATGATGGGCGTCATGCGGATCCTGCAAGAAGCGGTGGCCGAGCCTGTTCCCAAGCCGCAGCCCGCGACGGCACCGCCTGCGGTCGAACCGGCCCGGGAAGCTTCCACCCACGAAATCTCGTTCGAGACGGCGGACGGCAAGATCCCCACCGAGATCATGAAGGCGGCAGCGGCACCCGCGGTCGAGGGCCCCTCGACCACCGAGATTCCCGTTTACGGCGCCGGGGAAGAGACGCTCCCGCATGCCGAAACGCCCCAGACGCCGGCGCTCGATGTGCAGGCCTGCCGGGAACACATTTCTGAACAACTGATCGGAGAGGTCCAACCGACGCCGACTTCGGTCGCGACCGTGTACTACAAGGATACGAAGGTCCTGTTGTCGTCGTGGGAAGTGACGGCCTACACCCAGGGTGGCAACGATTCGGCCGAGGCGCTGCAGCGCGCAGTCGCAGCCCGTACCGTGCTGCTGGAGGCGGTCGAGCGCAAGAAGAAGCGCGTGCCCGCCGCGGACCTGCCGGACATCCTCAAGTTGGCGCACGCGGAACTTGCGTTGCTCCAGGAGAGCATCGCAAAGGCCAAGGACGCGAAGGACATCGACGCGGCGGTGAACCTCGCCGCCACCTGCAAGCGGCTCCTGTCGCTGATCGACGAAGCCGAGAAGCTGAGCAAGTAGGGAGAGACGGACGTGGAAAATGTTCTCATCATCGCGGACGACGCTGACTTCACCCGCACCGTCATCGGCCGCTGGCAGATGGAGCCCTCGGTTCCGGAATTCACTCTGGTGAGCAGCGAGTTGTGGAGCGCCTCGGCGCAGGCGGCGTACAGCCTGGCTATCGTGGGACCGGTCTCGCCGCAACGGCTGAACTCCATCCTCGACGGCCTGGAGGCGGGCCGCTCGCCGGCCATCTACATCACTGACGACAGCGGCAAGGTGCAGGAGGTCCGCGCCGCACGTCCCCGCGTGCTCGTGTTCCGCCGGTACGATGGATGGGCGGACACGCTGGTGTTGCTCGGCTGCGAGGTGCTGAAGCGCATGGATGCACTGGCGCAACTGCGACAGGCGGAACGGGCGGCCGCCGTCGACCGTCGCCACGCGACTCTGGGCCGCTACATGCTGGAGATGCGCCACAGCTTCAATAACGCCCTCACCTCGGTGCTGGGGAATGCGGAGTTGCTGTTGCTCGAGCCGGGGGCCTTCTCGGCCGAGGTCCGCGACCAGATCGATACCATCCACACCATGGCTCTGCGCATGCACGAGATCATGCAGCGCCTGGCGTCGCTGGAGGCGGAGATGAACTTCGCTGAGAAATCCTCTCAGAATGAGACGTCTCACTCGTCTCAGCCCTACGCCATCCGTTACTAGGGCGCTTCCTGCCCAGCTAAATATCTGATTTATCTGCACTTAAAAAATTGATACAAAGGATGCGCGGAGGCGTAAGGTGGCCGCGCAATTGCACTTCTGTTCACGGATCACTCTGTAAGAGGTTTTGTCCGTGAAAAAGATCCTCATCGTTGACGATTCGCAGGCGGAAGTGAAAGTGATGCAGGCCGTGCTGCAACAGGCCGGCTACTGGCCGGTGGCCATCAACGATTCGACCAAGATCGAGCAGACCATCGACGCGGAGCGGCCGGTCCTGATCCTGCTGGACGTGGTGATGCCGCAACGCAATGGGTTCCAGGCGTGCCGGGAACTGAAGGGGAGCGCCGAATACGGCCGCATCCCCATCGTGCTGGTCACGTCCAAGAGCACCGATAGCGACAAGTTCTGGGGCCAGCAGCAGGGAGCTGACGGCTACGTGGTCAAGCCGTTCACTCCGGCGCAGCTCCTGGGCGCGATCCAAAAGTTCGTAGGCTGAGCGACGATGTCCGAAACCCCACAACTCGAGCCACAGGCGCCGCAAGCGGAAAATGCAGAGACCGCCGTCCCGGTCGAAGAGCAGCTTCCTGAATTCCAGTACTGCATCTTCCGGGCGGGACGCGAGCGCTTCTCTCTTGCCGTGCTGGACGTCGAGGAGGTCGTGGAGTGGCCGGCGGTGACCCGCGTGCCGCTCTCGCCGGCATTCCTGATGGGGATCTTCAACCTGCGCGGCTCGATCGTGCCGGTCATCGACATTGCCTTCACCGAAGGGCGCCGTCCGGACCTGCCGCCCAAGCATGTCGTGGTCGGCGTGCTGAAAGGCGAGGGAGACCGCGACGACCTGCGCATCGGGATCGCCGCCGACGAAGTCATCGGTACCTACAGCACGACCGAGTCGTTGCTGGTGGATGAAGCGCCGAAGGATGTGCCGCATTGCAGCGGCATGCTGCGCCATGACGATCGTCTGGCGCTGCACCTGGATCTGAAGAGAGTCACCGAGACGTTCCCGGTGCCTGTGATTTGAGCTAGCAGCTGATTTCTGGAGGCCGATATGAAAGGTCGAGTGAATTCGACGATCTGGACGCTGGTCCTGGTCAACGTGGTCGCGATGGCCGCGATGCTGGGTCTCGGCTATGGAGCCGGTGCCTGGGCGCACGGGCTGCCCATCCTGGACGCCATGAGCGCGTCCAGCCAGGCCGGCATGCGCCTGCTCGGCGGGCTGCTGGTGCTGGTCATTGCTGGCGGCATCAGCGTTGTCGTGCTGGGCAGCAAGGTCGCCAAGCCGGTGAAGGAGCTGACCGAGTTTTCTGAGCGGCTGGCGGCGGGGGATTACCGCGCCTCGGCGGACATCGAGTCGAGCGACGACTTCGGTCTCATCGCCCAGAACATGAACCGCACGGCGGAAAAGATCTCGAAGGCGGTCTTCAACCAGGAGGCGCAGGAAAACCTGCAGCGCTCGGTGACCGACTTCCTGACCATCGTCAGCCAGATCGCGCGCGGTGACCTTACTCTTCGCGGCAAGGTGACCAACGACGCGCTGGGCAACGTGGTGGACTCCGTCAATTACATGCTCGACAATTTCACCAAGGTGCTGGAGCGCGTGCGCAAGGGCGCCATCGACGTATCCAGCAGCGCCAACCAGATCCTCGTGGCCTCCGAGCAGATGCTCAATGGCGCCGTGCAGCAGGACCAGGAGATCACCAACACCTCGTCCGCGGTGGAAGAGCTGACGGTCTCGATGAAGCAGGTGTCGAACAACGCCGAGGCGAGCGCGGAAGCCGCGCGCCGCGCGCTGGACGCCGCCGAGCAGGGCAACCGCGCCGTGCGCGACACCCTGGACGGCATGCAGCGCATCCGCGCCTCGGTGCAGGCGACCGCCAAGAAGATCAAATCGCTGGGCGACCGCTCGCTGGAGATCAGCGAGATCATCAGCGTGATCAACGACATCACCGAGCAGACCAACCTGCTGGCGCTGAACGCAGCCATCGAAGCGGCGCGCGCCGGCGAGGCCGGCCGCGGCTTTGCCGTGGTCGCCGACGAGGTCCGCAAGCTGGCCGAGCACTCGCGCAACGCCACCAAGGACATCGCGGCTCTCATCAAGGCCATCCAGGCGGAGACGAACGAGGCCGTGGTGGTCATGGAGGAGGGCACCAAGGAAGTGGAAGTCGGCGCACGCCTGGCCGACCAGGCCGGCAAGGCACTGGAAGCGATTTCCAGCGTGGTCCGTCAATCTGCCGAGCTGGTGCAGGAGATCTCGCTGGCCTCGAAGCAGCAGGTGCGCGGCACGGAAGGTGTCGCCAACGCCATGCAGATCATCTCCAACATCACCCGCCAGACCTCGCAGGGCGCACGGCAGACGGCGCGCACCGTCGAGGAGATGGTGAAGCTGTCGGAGCAGTTGAACGAAGCCCTGTCGCAGTTCCGCGTCAGCACCACCGCGGGACCGATCGAAGTCAAGGAATTGTCGGCCATCGCTGGCCGCCGTTGATCAGGTCGAACGGGAGGTCCCATGGTCGAAAAGCGCCACGGCACGGTCAGCAGCCACGAGTTGTCGGAGGTCTGCGCGCTCATCGAGCAGCGGTCGGGGATCCACTTCGACGCCTCGCGCGAGCGCTTCCTGCTGACGCGCCTGCGCGAGCACCTCGCCGAAAAGCGCATGCTGCACGGCACCGACCTGCTGCGCCTGATCCGCGGCTCCAATGTCGAGTATGACTCGCTGGTGGAACGGCTGCTGACCCAGGAGACCTCGTTTTTCCGCTACCCGGCGGTCTTCGCGGCGCTGGAGAAGAAGGTCCTCCCCGAGATGCACATGAAAAAGTTCTGGGAGAACCCGCGCAGCCTGCGTGTGTGGTCGGCGGGATGCGCTTCCGGCGAAGAGCCGTACTCCATCGCCATGACGCTGGCGGAGACGCTCGAGTTCGCCGAGGCCTGGAAGATCCACATTCTGGCGACGGACATCAGCAAGCAGGCGCTGCAGCACGCTGAGCGCGGCGTGTACTCCAGGCGCGAGCTGTCGAGCCTGGACCTGCACCAGCTCGAGACCTATTTCGTGAAAGTCGGCGACCAGTACATGGTCAAGCCGAAGATCCGCAACATGGTGACTTTCGCGCCCGTGAACCTGGCCAACGGCGTGTACATGGGACGCTTCGACTGCATCTTCTGCATGAACGTCCTGATCTACTTCACCGAAGAGCGGCGCTCGCAGGTCATCCAGCGTTTCTACGACTACCTGGAACCCGGCGGCTACCTGTTCCTCGGCCACGCCGAGTCGGTAGCCAAGCTCCCGGTGAACTTCGAGACCTTCGTGTACGGCGATTCGATCATCTACCAGAAGCCGAGCAGCGGCACCACGCGGCGGTCCAACTTGAGCCCGTCCGCCCAGGAGAGCCTGTGAGCGCGCCAGGACAGGATTTCGTCGAAGTCTTCCTCCAGGAAGCCTCCGAGCACCTGCAGTTCCTGCGGGAGTACTCGGGGCTGCTGCTGGACCCGTATCCGGCGGCGGAGGACCTGGATCGGCTCTACGTATCCGCGCACACGCTGGGCGGCGCCTCGGCAATGTATGGCTATCCGCTGTTCTCCGAGATTGCCGGCAAGCTGGCCCACATCTTCCAGTACGCGATGAACGCAACGATCGGATCGGAAGCTGCCGGTCCGCTGGTTGAGTTCATCTCGGAAGCGGTCGCCGTGCTCGAATCCGACCTGCTGATGATCAGCGCGACCAACGGTGAGGCGGCGGACGACATCGCCGCCTTCAAGCAGAAATATCCGTTCGCTTTCACCGGCCCCTCGCCGGAGGAGCAGGAACACGAGCAGCTGCTGGAGGCCGCGGTCTCCGTGGGGCCGATCGCGCCGCCGGCGGCGCCCGAGCCGCAGGTAGCCGGCCTGCCACCCGACAGCGACGTCCCGGCCGAGATCATGGAGTTCTTCGTCCCCGAGGCGGAGGAGCACTTGCAGGTCGTCACCGACTGCCTGCTCTCGCTCGAGACCAACCCGAACCCGGAAGAGATCCACCGGTTGTTCCGCGCCATGCACACGGTGAAGGGCTCGGCGGCCCAGGTCGGCTTGCAGCGCATCGCGCGCGTGGCCCACCGCGCCGAGGACCTGGTCGGCCGCCTGCGCGACGGCGAACTCAAGCCTTCGGCCCAGATCGTGGACATCTGCCTCGAGGCCGTGGACACGCTCAAGAAGTTCCTCTACCGGCAGTGGCCCGACGAACAGACGATGCAGGCGTCGGTGAAGTCGCTGCTGACGCGCATCGCGCGCCTCGCGCCGGAAGAAAAGGAAGAGATCGCACCTGCGGCGGCCGAAGCTGCACCGCAAGCCGAAAGCGCCATCGAGACGCCGCTGGCTGCGTCTCCCGCGGAGACGGTGCTCACAACGTCTCTACCGGCCGAGGCAGAGATGCTGGCGGCGCAAGCGGTGGAGCTGGCGCAGGAGCTCGAAGCTGCGCGCGCCCAGACGCAGGCGCTTCGCGAGGAGATCGCGGAAGCCACGCAACCCGAAGTCACCCCCGGACCCGCGAAGGAAGTCGAAGCCGCGGCGGCGAAGAAAGAACCGGCGGGCGTGCCGCAGTCCAAGTCCGTGCGCATTGCGCTGGAGCGCCTGGACCGCATGATGAACGCGGTCGGCGAGCTGGTTATCAACCGCACCCGCATGCTGGGCCGCCTGAACGAACTGGAGAAGCTGGCCGACGTGCTGAATTTTTCCAAGGCACGCATGTCGGACAAGGTCGCCGAGTTCCAGGAGAAGTATGAGTTCAGCCGCCTGACCGGCAACAACTACTACCAGCCGGCCCCGAAAGCGTCGGACTCCTATCCTTTCGCGGGGGGCTACTCCAGCTATTCGCACTCGTTCGACTCGTCGCTGGCGGAGTTCAGCGAGCTGGAAATGGACCGCTACGACGATTTCAACATCCTGTCGCGCTCCCTGTCGGAGATCTCGGCCGACATCACGGAGGTCCTCACCCAGCTGGACGGATTCGTGCGCCGGGTGGATTCCGACATCGACGAGTTCACGAAACTGGCGCACCGGCTCCAGGACGAGATCACGCAGGCGCGCATGGTGCCCATCGGGAACCTGTACACGCGCCTGACCCGCACCGTGCGCGACGCCGCCAAAGCCAGCGGCAAGCACGTGGAGCTGACGCTCGCCGGCGCTGAAACCGAACTGGACAACAACATCATTCAGCAGATCTCCGACCCGCTCATCCACCTTGTCCGGAACGCCGTGGCGCACGGGATCGAGCGCAACGAAGACCGCTACCATACGGGCAAACCCGACCACGGCACCGTCGCGGTGCGCGCCTATCACCGCGGCAACCATATCTACATCGAGGTGGAGGACGACGGCCGCGGCATCGATTACGAGAAGGTGCGCAGCACCGCCGTGGAGAACGGCCTGGTCAGCGCAGAGGACGCCGCCGCGCTGGGCGAGCGCGATCTGCTCGAACTGCTTTTCCATCCGGGCTTCTCCACCGCGCCGCGCAAGACGGAACTGGCCGGCCGCGGCGTGGGTCTGGACGTGGTCCGCGCCAACCTCTCGCAGCTCAACGGCGAGATCGAGATCGAGACCCAGAAGGGCGTGGGCTCGCGCTTCACGCTGAAAGTCCCGCTTACTCTCATCATCTCGCAGGCGCTGTTCGTCCGCTGCGGCGCGAGCCTCTTCGCGCTGCCGCTGGCCTTCGTCGAGGAGATACGCCGCCTCAAGGAATCGGAGATCGAGGAGGTCGGCGGCAAGCTGCTCACCAAGGTCCGTGACGTGGTCACCGAGGTCGTGCGTCTCGACCATTCGCTCGGGCTGGAGTGCGTCGAGCCGGTCAGCGGCTACTACCGCATGGTGATCGTGAACGTCGCGGGGCGCCAGGTCGGGCTGGTGGTCGAGGAAGTGATCCGCAAGGACGAGATCGTCATCAAGAACCTGGGCGAATACATGCGCAACGTGAAGCTGTTCCCGGGCGCGACCATCGCTCCCGACGGCAGCCTCATCCTGCTCATCGACGTCAACCGCCTGGTTGCGGGCGAGTCGATCGAAAAACGGCCTTTGATGACCAGCGCGACCGCGGCGCGCGTGTTCGCGCCCGGCGCCGCCGCCGTGGCTCGCGGCGAGATCCCCGCCGAAGCCATCGACGAAGTGGCGCCGGAAAAGGTGGTCGTGCTGGCCGACGATTCCATCAGCGTCCGCAAGTTCGTGGGTCGAATGCTCGAGAAAGCGGGCTACCGCGTGCGGCTTGCGGCCGATGGCCTCGAGGCTCTCGAGATCGCCACCCAGAATCGCTGCGATCTGGTCGTGACCGATCTCGAGATGCCTCGCACGAACGGATACGAACTGATGGCGCACCTGCGGCAGCAGCCGGAGACGCGCAACCTGCCGGTGATGGTGGTGACCTCGCGCGCCGGCGCCAAGCACCGCGAGCGCGCGCTCAAGGAAGGCGCCTCGGTGTTCCTCACCAAGCCGGTGCAGGAAGACCAGTTCCTGGCGGTGGTGGCCCAGTTGATCGGCAGCCCCACGGCGCCAAAGGACGCAGCGGCGGAAACGGTGTCATAGGTCATGTCTGGCAAACGAATCCGGGTGTTGATCGTGGACGATTCGGCGTTCATGCGCAAGGTGCTGCAGAGCATCCTGACCGCGGACCCCGAGATGGACGTCTGCGGCGAGGCGCGCGATGGCCGCGAGGCCGTGGCCCAGAACGACTCCCTGAATCCCGACGTGATCACCATGGACATCAACATGCCGCACATGGACGGCCTCCAGGCCACTGAAGTGATCATGTCGAAGAACCCGCGGCCCATCCTGATCGTCAGCTCGGAGACGCGCGAAGGCGCGGACACCACACTGAAGTCGCTGGAACTCGGCGCCATCGATTTTGTGGCCAAGCCGTCGGCGGGCGTGGACCTCGACATGAACTCGGTGCGCGCAGAATTGACCCGCAAGCTCAAGATGGCGGCGAAGGTCCGCGTGGTGCGTACCGCCGTGCGCAGCAAGCTGCAGCAGGAGGTCGCCACCTCGGCGCCGCGCATCGAGCCGTCCCCGGCACATACGCGCAGCGCGCCATCGGCGACGTCCTCGATGCTCTCCAGGGCGAACGGCAAGTTCCCGGTCGTGGTCATCGCCTCCTCGACGGGCGGTCCTGCCACCCTGATGAGGTTCGTCCCCATGTTCCCGAGGGATTTTCCGGGGGCGGTCATCCTGGTGCAGCACATGCCGGGGACCTTTACCTCGCAGTTCGGCAAGCAATTGGGCGAGATCGCTCAGATCCGGGTGAAGGACGCCGAGCAGGGCGAGATCCTTCAGCCCTCGACGCTGTACGTCTGCCCCGGCTCGCACCACCTGCGGATCACCCCTACCGGGCGCATCACGCTCGACGACGGGCCGCGCATCGCCGGGTACCGGCCTTGCGCCGATGTCACGCTCGACACCGCGGCCGCCTTCGCCGGCCCCATGACCATCGGCGTGGTGCTCACCGGCATGGGCAGCGATGCGTCGCAGGGCGTGCAAAAGGTGAAATCCGCCGGCGGGCACGTGATCGCGCAGGATGAAAGTACCTCGATTATTTTTGGCATGAACGCGGAAGCTATCAAGACTGGCTGCGTGGACCAGGTGCTGCCCCTCGACAACATCTTTGGCGCGGTGGAGAAGCGCGTGCTCTACGTCTTCGGTGCGGCGCGGGTAGGTGCGTTGTGAGGATCGTGCGGGCGGAAACCCGGAAGCGCGTGCACCACGGCGAGGCGGTCATCCTGTTCGCCGCCGCCGGGACCACCTTCGCCATCTCCGCCGCGGCGGTGGACGAGATCCGCGATACCTCCGGTCTGCAGCCGCTGCGCGTCGGCCAGCTAGGACCCAAGTTCTCCAAGTTCACGTACACCCTCCAGCGAGACGGGCGGACGTACTTCGTCGTGGACGCCAACACGCATTTCCACGCGCTGCCCACGCGCCACAGCCGGCTGCTCGTGCTGCGCGCCTCGCCCACGGCCATCCTGGTGGACGGGATCGACCGCATGACCGAGATCGCCAGCCTGCATGCGCTGCCCCGCGCCTTCACCGGGGACGAGCGCGAATGGTATCGCGGGCTGGCCGTACTGAAGGACAGCGTGGTGCCGGTGGTGAACGCCGACGCTTTCCTCACCAGGGCCGAAAGCACGGTTTTGACGGCCGCGGTGGAAAAGATGCATGCCGCGAAAGGAGCGGTCGCCGGATGACGCGCAAGATCGAAGGCGCGCAGTCGTTCGTGCTTTTCCCCCTGGGGAAGAAGCGCTTTGCGCTGCCTGCGAGTGTCGTGACGGAGCTGGCGCAGCCGGACCGCCTGCAACCGTTCCCCCACACCACCCGCATGCTGACCGGAGTGCTGCTGCGCCGTGGCCGCATCGTGCCGGTGTGCGACGTGGCTCCTGTGTTGGTCGGCCCCGAGACGCCTCCGCGCAAGTTCTTCCTGATCGCCAACCGGACCTTCGGCTCGTCCCGGGAGTGGACTGCGATTCCGGTGACGGGCGAATGCGAGCTGGCCGCGGCGGAGCTGCTGCCGGTGACCGGCAAGCTGCCGCAGTATGTGACCGGGCTGCTGTCGGTGTCAGAGGAAATCGTCGAGGTTATTGACTTAGAATTATTGAACGGAGCGGAGGCGGAGGCATGAGCACCATGACTGCCGAACTGCCCAAGCTGCTGCTCATCGACAGCAACGTCTTTTTTGCCAAGCGGCTCAGCGAAGCCCTGAAGCAGGAAGGATTCGAGGTCGAGCACTGCACCCAGTCGGCGTACGCGCTGACCGCCCTGGAGTGGAACACGCCCGCCGCCATCCTCTGCGCCACCAACCTGCGCGAGATGGGGGCCTACGAGATCCCGCGCATCCTGCACGCCGACATCAAGACCGCGCACATCCCCATCATCGCCGTGGGCGACGGCGGGGACCAGGCGCTGATGGAGGCCTTCCGCGCCGGCTGCGACGACTACGTGGACCGCCGCCTCGGCCCCGAGCACATCGCTACCCACGTGCGAACGTTTCTGAAGAGCCACACCGAGGGCTTCCAGCCCACGCAGATGCTTGGCGCCACCGACACCGCGCTGAGCGGCAGCCTCTCCCACCTCGACCTTCCCGGCGTGGTGCAGATGCTCTGCCACTCCCGCCAAAGCGGCGCGCTGCACGTGAATACCCGGGAAGTGGATGGCATCATCTTTTTCGACGGCGGCGACATCTCGCATGCCGAGGCCGGAGACCTCATCGGCGACGAAGCCGTCGTCCAGATCGTGAAATGCTGCAACGGCGAGGAAACCGGCGTGTACAAATTCGTGCCCGGCGCCTGCGCCGGCACGCGCACCGTGCTGCGCAGCGCCACCGAAATGATGCTCGAAGCCCTGCGCGAGGTCGATGAAGACGCTCACACCACGGAAGGAGGCGCGTGATGGCCGACCTGGCGCAAGCAACCGCTGCCGCACCGACCGTCTATTTCATCGACGACTCCGCCACCATGCGCGAAGTCATCAAGATCGCCTTCCGCCGCGAGAATATCCACGTGGTGGCTTGCCACGACGCCGCATCGGCCTTCGAGCAGATCGAGCAGGTCAAACCCGACGTCGTGATCAGCGACGTCATCATGCCCGACAAGGACGGCTACGAAGTCTGCCAGTACATCAAGCAGCATCCCGTTCTGGGCAAGACCCCCGTGATCCTGATGTCGGGCGTGGTGAATCGCGCCGTGGCGGAGAAGGCATTCGCGGTGAAAGCCGATGAGCTCATCCGCAAGCCTTTCCAGCCCCAGGACCTGATCACGCGCGTGCGTCACTTGCTGCGGCCCGGGGCTGCCGCTCCAGCACCGCCGCCCGCCGCCGCGGCCGCATCGGCCGCCGCCCTGAGCAGCATCTTCGCCGCCCAGGCATCCGGGGTCGCGGGACGGCCGCGTGCCGCGACGCCTCCGACCGCCGTTCCGGCAGCAACCCGGCCACAGGTCGCAGCGCCGCCGCTGTCGAATGTGACCCAATTCCCGGCCTCGCCTGCGCCCGCTGCACCCGCTCCTGCCGCGATTGCGCCCCAGGCGCCGCGCGCGACGCCCTCGATGGACATCGCCAAGACGCGGCTGGAGATCATGCGTCTGGAGGGGCTGGTCAAGAAGCTTCAGGCCGAACTCGAGGCGGAGCGCGAATACAGCCGCGCCTTGGAGGCGCACATCAAGACTTTACAGGAGTCGGAATGAGTTCTCGGTTCTCAGTCGGTGCTACTGAGAACTGACAACTGACAACTGCTATCGAGGTTAGCGCCGCAAGGAATTTGGAGCGGCGCAAGAAAGCGTCCCGAGTGGTTTCGCGGGACGCTTTTCTGTCGGAAGATAGTACTCAGTACTCGGTACCCAGTGCTCAGTTCAGACGAATCGGATTTCATCTGAGTACCGAGTACTGAGTACTGAGTGCTTGCTCACGCGAAAAGAAATTCCTTTGTGCGCAGATCCTTGATCGTGTCGCGCAATTTCGCCGCGCGCTCGAACTCGAACCTCTTCGCCGCCTCCCGCATCTCGCTCTCGAGTTTGGCGATGTAGGCGTCCACCTCTTCCTGCGACTTGAATTCCGGCAGGCCCTCGGCAGCCTCACCGATATCCACGTAATCGGCCTCAACGATCCGCGCCAGCGACATCTCCAGTGGGCGTACGATCGATTCCGGCGTGATGCCGTGCTCCTCGTTGTAGGCATGCTGGATCGCCCGGCGCCGGTTCGTCTCATCGATCGCCTTCTGCATCGAATCGGTCATCCTGTCCGCGTAAAGGATCGCCCGGCCGTTCAGGTTGCGCGCGCAGCGCCCCATGGTCTGGATCAGCGATCCGCTCGACCGCAGGAAGCCCTCCTTGTCTGCGTCAAGGATCGCCACCAGCGAGACTTCCGGAAGGTCCAGCCCTTCCCGCAGCAGGTTGATGCCGATGAGCACATCGAACTCGCCTTTGCGCAGGTCGCGCAGGATCTTGATGCGTTCCAGGGTCACGATCTCCGAATGCATGTAGCGGCAGCGCGCCCCGACCTCGCTGTAGTACTCGGCCAGGTCCTCGGCCATGCGCTTGGTGAGCGTGGTCACCAGCACCCGCTCGCCCTTCTCGGCGCGGGCGCGGATCTCGTGCAACAGGTCGTCGATCTGGCCCTTCACCGGGCGCACTTCGACCTCGGGGTCGATCAGCCCGGTCGGGCGGATGATCTGCTCGACCACGACCCCCGCGGACTTGGTCAGCTCGTAGGGGCCCGGCGTCGCCGAGACGTAGACCGCCTGGTTGACGCGGTGTTCGAACTCCTCGAAGGTCAGCGGGCGGTTATCGAGCGCCGATGGCAAGCGGAATCCGTACTCAACCAGCGTCTCCTTGCGCGAGCGGTCGCCGTGGTACATGCCGTGGAGCTGCGGGACCGTCTGGTGCGACTCGTCGATGAACAGCAGATAGTCGCGGGGCACGTAGTCGAGCAGCGTAGGCGGCGCCTCGCCCGGCAGGCGGCCCGAGAAGTGCCGCGAGTAGTTCTCGATGCCGTGGCAGTAGCCGACTGACTTGATCATCTCCAGATCGAACATGGTGCGCTGGTGGACGCGCTGCGATTCCACCAGCCGCCCGTTCTTCTCCATCTCGGCTTCCCACCACTTCAGCTCTTCCTTGATCGAGTCCAGCGCGCGGTTCCTGGTCTCGTTCGACATCACGTAGTGCGTCTTCGGATAGATGGGCAGGCGCACGTACTTCTGCTTGACCGTGCCGAACAAGGGATCGATCTGCGATAGCGACTCGATATTGTCGCCCCACAGCTCGATGCGGTAGGCGTTGTCGTCGTAGGTGGGGAAGAGCTCGATCACGTCGCCGCGCACGCGGAAGGTGCCGCGCCGGAACTCGCCGTCGGTGCGCTCGTACAGGATCTCGACCAGCCGCCGTGTGATGTCCTCGCGTTTGATCTTCTGTCCCTTCTCCAGGAACATCATCATCCCGTAGTAAGCGTCGGGCGAGCCCAGGCCGTAGATGCAGCTCACCGAGGCCACGATCACGCAGTCGCGCCGCTCGAACAGCGACTTGGTCGCCGACAGACGCAGCTTGTCCAGCTCGTCGTTGATGGTCGCTTCCTTCTCGATGTACACGTCGCCCGAGGGGATATACGCCTCCGGCTGGTAATAGTCGTAATACGATACGAAGTATTCGACCGCGTTGTTGGGGAAGAAGCTCTTGAACTCGTGGTAGAGCTGCGCCGCCAGGGTCTTGTTGTGGGCCAGCACCAGGGTCGGGCGGTTGGCCTGCTCGATGAGCTTGGCCATGGTGAAAGTCTTGCCGGAACCGGTCACGCCCAGCAGTACCTGGTGCTTTTCGGCTTCGGCCACACCCCGGTTGAGCTGTTCAATGGCCCGGCCTTGGTCGCCGCGCGGCTTGTAATCGCTGACGAGCTTGAAATCCATGATGATCGTGTGGCACAGCCGCCCCCGGCTGTGCGCCCTTTACCCGAATCTGCGTGATAGGCGACGGCTTTAGCCGTCGCGCATCAGCGCCCTTCCAAGCGGCTTTAGCCGGTGGGCGATCCCTCTCGGACGCGCATATTAGCGGGTGGGCATCTCTCTATTATACCGTTCGCTATTTCCATCTATGTCCGACCAGCTCCGCATCGTAGAGCCGCTGGTCCACCGTGTGCAGTGCCTTTTCCTGCTTCGGCGTGAGCAGGCGCTTGTGCGGGATGTCGCAGAGGTAGTTGGGGATGAACCACACTTCTTTCTCGCTGGTCATCCAGTGCAGGTGATCGAAGCGGCGCAAGTTCACGGGATTGGAATAGCGGCGCAACGACCTCTGCTTGGCGAGATTGAAATAAAGATTGACGTAGCTCATCACCAGTTCGCGCAGGGAGCGGTACACGGGCTCGCGATAGCGGCAGCCGGCGAAATTCGACGCCGCCACCGCTCCCCAGCCGCCGTTTTTCTTGAAGATGGCGAGCACGTGATCGGTGTCCCGCTCCGCCTCCAGGTCCAACAGGAGTGGCGGATAACCCAGTACCCGCAGCGCGGCCGCGCCGAAGATCGCGCCCTCCAGGCAATGCACGGTGCGCGCGTGCAGCACCTTGCGTGGCGACCAGCAGGTCGGCGCGAGGTGATAGGGCAGGCTGTTGAGGAACGTCTGCACGCCGTTGGGATCCTTCATGGCGCGGATGGTGCGCAGCTCCGCGTGCGTGAAGCCAAATGTCTCTGCTGATTTCCTGGCCATCGTGAATTGCAGCGAGAGTAGCGGGAACTGCTCGCAGCGACAAGTCCTCTTTTCATGGCGTCATCCCGAGCGAGCCGCGCTTCGCGGCGAGCCGAGAGACCACTACCCGGTTAAGTTTTCTCCGTGTCCTCCGCGTCCTCCGCGGTTAGATCTTGAAAACGTCGGCCAGCTCGAAAGCGGTATCCACCAGCACATCCGGTGGCGTAGCCTTCAGCCGGTCGGGCATGAATCCGTAATTCACTCCAACCGTCCACATTCCGGCGTTCCGCCCGGTCAGGATGTCGATGTCCGAGTCGCCGATGATCACCGCTTCCTCGGGCTGGACCCCGGTTTCAGAGCACAGCGCCAGCGCGCCCTGCGGATCGGGTTTCTTGGTGGGGAAGCTGTTGCCCCCGTACACCTGCACGAAGAACGGGCCGATCCCCAGCGCCTCGCAGATGCCCCGGGACGGGTTCACGGGCTTGTTTGAGAGCACCGCCATGCGCCGCCCATCGCTGCCATTGCGGATCGCTTCCAGCGCCCCGAGCACGCCCTCGTACAGGGTCGTGTTGTCCAGCTTGTGCTCGCGGTAGTACTGGATGAAGTACTCCAACGCCTCGCGCATCACGTTGCCGTCGTCGGGATCGCCCATCGCCCGGCGTACCAGCATGGGCGCGCCGTCCCCGACGTAGCTCTCGACCACCTCCATGGGCAGCTCAAACCGGCCGAACTTGCGCAGCATCGCGTTGACCGCGTTGGTGAGGTCCACGCGCGAATCCACCAGCGTGCCGTCAAGGTCGAAGATCAGCAGCTTGATGCTGGCAGCGGGAATTTTGCGTTTTATGCGAATCATCGTTCCCGACGGCCGGACGTTTACGGCCTGCCTCCTGCCCCTTGTTTCGAGTATATCCGGCAGCTTGCCTGACCATTTACAATGTAGCGAATGCACCACCCCCGCTGCATCTAGACATCTGAGGAACTGAATGGCGACTACAAAGGCAGAGCCCAAGCCGCCCGTCGAAGCGGCGCCGGAAAAGAAGTCGAAAACCTACGAGGGTCTGACCGGCGAGCAGCTCATCCAGATGTACCGCCTGATGTTTCTTTCGCGCCGCCTGGACGACCGCGAGATCATGCTCAAGCGCCAGCAGCGCATCTTCTTCCAGATCTCCGGCGCTGGACACGAGGCTTTCCTGGTCGCCGCCGCCATGGCCCTGAAGCCCGGCTACGACTGGTTCTACCCCTATTATCGCGATCGCACGCTCTGCCTGACCTTGGGCATCACTCCGCTCGACATGTTGCTTCAGGCCGTAGGCGCCGCCGATGATCCCAGCTCTGGCGGCCGCCAGATGCCTTCGCACTGGAGCAGCCGCAAGCTGAACATCGTCACCCAGTCCTCGCCGACGGGATCGCAATTCCTCCAGGCCGTGGGCTGCGCCGAGGCCGGACGCTACTTCGCTCAGCACCCCGACTCCGCCCAGAAGGCCGACGGCGATTACCGCCAGTTCAAGGACCTCGTTTTTCACGGCGACGAGGTCGTGTACGTCTCCAGCGGCGATGGCACCACCAGCCAAGGCGAGTTCTGGGAAGCCCTCAACACCGCTTCCAACCGGAAGCTGCCCGTCCTGTTTGCCATCGAGGACAACGAGTACGCCATCTCGGTGCCGGTCGAAGTGAACACCGCCGGCGGCAACATCTCTCGCCTGGTGGCGAATTTTCCGAATTTCCATTTTGCCGAGTGCGACGGCACCGACCCCATCTCCAGCTATGCGGAGTTCCGCCGCGCCGTGGACCACATCCGATTGGGCAAAGGCCCGGCGTTCGTGCATGGCCATGTGGTGCGGCCGTATTCGCACTCGCTCTCCGACGACGAGCGCCTCTACCGCCCCGAGCCCGAGCGCCAGGAAGAGACTCGCCGCGACCCGCTCACCCGCACCCAGATGTTCCTCATCCGCGAGGGCATCCTCGACGAGGAGGGCATCAACAACCTGGAGCGCGAGGTGGACGAGGAGGCCCAGGAGGCCAGCGACCGCGCCCTCGAAGCCGCCCTGCCGGCGCTCGATTCCTACAAGAAGTTCGTGTACTCGCCCGACCTCGATCCCACGTCCGCCAACTTCAACTTCGAGGCCATGTCGGAGGGCGGCGACAAAACCATGGCCGACTTGATCAACGTCTGCCTGCGTGACGAGATGCGCCGCGACCCGCGCATCGTCATCTTCGGCGAGGACGTGGCCGACTGCTCGCGCGAGGAATACCTCAAGAAGAAGCTGGTCAAAGGCAAGGGCGGCGTCTTCAAGCTCACGGCCGGCTTGCAGAAGGAGTTCGGACCGGACCGCGTCTTCAACTCGCCCCTGGCGGAGGCCAACATCGTCGGGCGCGCCGTCGGCATGGGCACGCGCGGCCTCAAGCCGGTGGTCGAGATCCAGTTCTTCGACTACATCTGGCCCGCCATGCACCAGTTGCGCAACGAGATGCCGCTCATCCGCTGGCGCTCCAACAACGGGTTTTCCTGCCCGGCGGTGGTGCGCGTGGCCATCGGCGGATATCTCACCGGCGGCTCCATCTACCACTCCCAGTGCGGCGAGAGCATCTTCACGCACACCCCGGGCCTGCGCGTCTGCTTTCCCTCGAATGCGGTCGACGCCAACGGACTGCTGCGCACAGCCATCCGCTGCGACGACCCGGTACTCTTCCTGGAGCACAAGCGGCTCTACCGCGAGCCCTTCGGACGCGCTCCCTATCCCGGCCCCGACCACATGGTCCCCTTCGGCAAGGCGCGGGTCTGGAAGGAGGGAAGCGATCTCACGATCATCACTTATGGCGCGCTCGTTCCACGTGCCTTGCAGGCGGCGCAGCGGGCGGAGCGCGAACAGGGCATCAGCGTCGAACTGCTCGACCTTCGCACCCTCAGCCCGTACGACTGGGAGGGCATCGCCGCCTCCGTACGCAAGACCAGCCGCGTACTGGTGGCGCATGAAGACTGCCTGAGCTGGGGCTACGGCGCCGAGATCGCCGCCCGCATCGCTGACGAGCTGTTCGAGCACCTGGACGCCCCCGTCCGGCGCCTGGCCGCCGAGGACACCTTCGTGGCCTACCAACCTGTCCTGGAAGACGAGATCCTGCCCCAGGCCGACGACGTCTACCAGGCCATCCTCTCCCTGGCCCAATTCTGACCTTCCGGTGTGGGGACGGGCGGCTTTGCCCGTCCCCGCGCCCTCCCGAACCCGCAAAAACATGACGGATCCATACCTTCCTGTGCCACAATTCCCGACACGGCCCTGGTCCCGGGCGGTGTGCGAATCCGCACCAAGGTCTGTGACGCCCGTCACCGCCTCGGGTGTACCCCTCGGGCTACCGTGCACTATCCGGCACGGCTTTCGGGCCTTGCCGCAATACTGCCATTTTTCAGGAGGGGCCACGTGAAGACTGTTTTCGTTGTGGGGGCCGGCCCAGCCGGGCTGTTCGCTGCACAAAAGATCGCCCAGGCGGGGCATAACGTCATCATTTTGAACCGGGACATCAAGCCCGGAGGCCTCGCCGAGTACGGCATTTATCCCGTCAAGGACAAGATGAAGTTCGGGCTGCGCAAGCAGTTCGCCAAGATCTTCGCTCTTCCCAACGTGTACTACTTCGGCGGCGTCCAGGTGGGGACTGAATATCCGTTGAAGCTTGAAGACCTGCGCCAGTTCAATCCATCCGCCATCCTCTTTACCGTCGGCGCGCAGGGGACGAAGAAGCTGGGCCTGCCCGGCGAGAACTCCAAAGGCGTCTACTCGGCCAAGGACTTCGTCTATTTCTACAACCAGCTTCCGCCGTTCGCCTCGCAGGATTTCTCCACCGGCAAGCGCATCGCCATCGTCGGCATGGGCAACGTCATGGTGGACATCGCGCGCTGGGTCTTGCAGGACGATCCCAACCGCAAGACCGAAGAGCTGATCGTGGTCGCCCGCCGCGGCCCCTTCGAAGCCAAGTTCGACGAGAAGGAGATCGCCCACATCGACATGCACCTCGACCAGAAGGAATTCCTGGACGAGGTCGAGCGCATCAAGGAAAAGCTCATCGCCGTCGGCCAGGACCCCTCCAAGGTCGCCGACGAGACCTTCCCCTTCCTCAAGAAGCCGGCGTACACGCGTAAGCCGCCCAAGCTGCGCTTCCGCTTCCTGTGCTCGCCCAAGGAGATCCATGCCGGTCCCGACGGCCGCATCAACCGCCTGACTGTCACCGAGAACCTCCTGGTCGCGAAGGGAACGGGCACGGCCGCCAAGGCCACCGAGCGGACCTCCGACCTCGATGTCGACACGATGATTTTCGCCATCGGCGACTCGCACGATCCCAAGGTCGGCTTGCCCATGGGCCCGGACGGATTTGCCACTCGTCCCGCCGCCGATCCCAAGCAGCCCGTGTACCAGGTCTATGACCCGGCGACGAACCAGGACCTGGAGGGCGTGTACGTGGGCGGATGGGCCCGCCGCGCCAGCGAAGGTTTGGTCGGCATCGCCCGTCACGACGGCGAAGTCGCTGCCGCCGAGGTGCTCAAGTTCGTCGAGAGCGCCCCGGAGCGTGTCGCAGCGGCTCAGCCGAACGACATCCAGCGCTACCTCGACCGCAAGGGCCTCCGCCCGGTCAACAAGGCGGATCTCGAGCTGCTCGACGCCGCCGCCGAGCGCGAAGCCAAGGCCCGTGGCCTCGGCTTCTTCAAGTATTCCGACAACGCGACCATGCTGAAGGTCGTTGCTGAGGAGAAGGCCAAGAAAGGCGAGACCTGCGCGGTAAGCGCCGATTGAGCCATCTTTCGCATTGACACCCCGCCTGAGTTGGTGCAGAATGCACGGACTCAGGCGGATTTCTATGCGCGCCATTCGATTTACGAGCTTTACCTTTGCCGGCTTCCGATTTACCGGGAGCGGCTGGGGCGAAGCTTGCGCGCGCATGATCAGATGACATAACCGCCAAGATTTCAGCCAAGCAGCCGCGACTCCGGTCGCGGCTTTTGTTTTTTCCGGGGACTGGGAGGTCCGAGATGATCGTCAACATGAAAGACGGAGCAAGCGAGCAACAGATCGAGCACGTGATCGAGCGGGTGCGCGAAGCCGGCTACCAGGCGCACGTCACCCGCGGCACCGAGCGCTGCATCATCGCCGCCGTGGGCAGCGGCGGGCGGCGCCACGAGCTGGAAGCACTCCAGGCCGCGCCCGGCGTGGATAACGTGGTGCCCATCGCCCAGCCGTTCAAGCTGGTCAGCCGCCAGACCCGGCCGCAGGGGACGGTGGTCACGGTCGGCGACGTGCACATCGGCGCGCACAAGGTGGTGGTCATCGCCGGACCGTGCTCGGTGGAATCGCGCGACCAGATGCTGGCCACAGCGCACGCCGTCAAGCAGTCCGGCGCCACCATGCTGCGCGGCGGCGCCTACAAGCCCCGCACCTCTCCTTACGATTTCCAGGGCCTCGGAGTCGAAGCGCTGGAGATCCTGCGCGAGGCGCGCGAGCAGACCGGCCTGCCGGTCGTCACCGAGGTCATGGGCAGCGAAGACGTGGACCTGATCTCCGAGTATGCCGACATGCTCCAGGTGGGCGCGCGCAACATGCAGAACTACAACCTGCTGCGCCGTCTGGCTCGTTGCACCAAGCCGGTCCTGCTGAAGCGTGGCCCTTCGGCGACGATCAAGGAGTGGCTGCTGGCGGCCGAGTACCTGCTTTCCGGCGGCAACACCAACGTGGTGCTCTGCGAACGCGGCATCAAGACCTTCGAGACCGAGCTGCGCAACACCATGGATCTGGCCGCCATCGCGCTGGCCAAGGAATTGTCGCACCTGCCGGTGATCGCCGACCCCTCGCACGGCACGGGCCGCCGCAGCCTCATCTTGCCGGTTTCGCGTGCGGCGGTAGCGCTCGGCGCAGATGGGATCATCGTCGAGGTGCATCCGTGCCCCGAGCGCGCGCTCTCAGACGGCGCGCAATCCCTCGACCTGGAAGGGTTCGAGGCGATGATGCGCGGTCTCGCCGATCCCATGCGCGCACTGGCCGCGCCGGGCGCCCCGCAGAAGAAATACGCGGCCGCCGCCCGCGCCTCCGGCGCTCACGACCTGCAACGCTTCAGCTTTTAGCGGGTTGACGAATGTGAGATTGAGTCATTGACGATTGGACGGAGCACAGTCCATCGTCAATGGCTCAATGGATCAATCTTTTCCTTTGCCGCCGCCGCGGAAGAACACCGGATCCAGTGAGATCGGCCCCCCGCCGAAGAAGATGAGAGCGAAGGCGATGGCGGCGCAGGCCAGCGGGAACTCGTAGCCGCCGGGGCCCCGCAGGCCGTTCTTCCAGTGCACCTTCCAGATGGCGACGAACATGTTTATGAACACCGCCAGGCCGGCAAAGCGGGTCAGGAGCCCGCCGATCAGCAGGATCCCCCCGCCGAACTCCGCCGCTGCGGAGAAGTAGGCCCACCACCCCGGGAGTCCCAAACTGCCGACCAGCGACACGTGTTTCGACATGCCGCCGAACACCTTGCTGTAGCCGTGCGCGATCATGATGACGCCCAGCACGACTCGCAACCCCAGCAGCGCCAACGGCTGCAACCGATCGAGTACTCGCAAGCGCTCTTCTCCCGGCTATATATGCAGGACCACGGTGGAATCTGCGCTCACCGTCTCCTCCGAATAGTTGAGGCTGACGCCGCGCCGCTGCATCTCCGCGACGAACTCCGGCGTCGGCACGTCCGTCTCCTGGTAGATGCCGCCGCGTTTCGCGATCTTGCCGCTGCACATCATCTGCAGCACGATCGAGGCCGGCCAGGCGGTGGTGCGCATCATGGCCGACATTTTCGTGTCCGGTTCGTAGTCGTCGAACAGGGAATAGGCGTGCACCGTGTCGTGCGCGTGCGCCTCCACCCGCAAGACGCAGATGTCCGGGTCGTTGCCGGAGAACCTTTCCACCAGGATCTGCGACATCAGCTCGCGCGGCGCGATCTCAGCCTTGCCCACCTTCCGCTTCTCGCTGGAGAACAGGCCCAGGTCGTACAGCAGGCGCACCATGGCGAAGTGGATGGGATAGCGCAACGTCTTCTCGAAGCACTCGCCCACCTTGCCCTGGAAGGTCTCCGGCAGGGTCGAGGTGCCGCCTGAGGTGTGGAAGGCGATCAGCCGGGGCAGGCCGCGGACCTCGAAATCCTCGGGCTCGGTCAGGGGCTCGACGTAGGTGATCTTGCCGCCGCGCAGCACCTTCGCCGGTTCCACGTATTCGTTGATCAGCCCTTCCACCGAGAACACAAGCTGGTAATAGAACGGCGGCTTGGGTTGCTTGGGCAGCCCGCCAACGTAGATCTTCAGCGCGTCGGCCTCGCCCCCCGCCTTGCGCATCAGTTCGCCGGCCAGGATCGAGGCCATGCCCGGCGACAGCCCGCAATCCGGCGCGATTCCCACTCCTTTTTTCGCCGCCTGCTTGCTGAGCGCATACTCCTGCTTGACGACCGTGTTGTTGCCGCCCAGATCGGCGAAGTGGCAGCCGGCGTCGATGGCCGCCTTCGCCAACCCGAGGTTGAAGAAATACGGGACCGCCGACAGCGCGCCATCATGCCCGCGCATCAGCGTCTTCGCCGCAGCAGGTTTGCGCGCGTCGAAGGGGACTGCCCGCACCTTCTTGCCGCCGGCGAGCTTGTTGATCCGCGCTGCCGCCGCTTTGGCTTTCTTGGTGTCTCTGTCGGCCAGCGTGACCGCTTCCACAGTCTCGGCGCGCGCCATGTCATACGCCGCCGCCGATCCCATCATGCCTGCACCGATGACTAAGAGCTTCATAAGAGCACTTCCAAATTGATGATTGAATGGCCCGCCAGATTACAGCATCTGCTGGCACAGCACAAAACGGCTAGTGGATGAACTCGCGGAGCGCCTGGAGGTAGGCCGCACCGCCGATCTCCGCGATGTGATCGTGGTCCCCTCCGGGCACGGTGAAGAACCGTTTTGGCTGCGGCGCCGCAGCGTACAGATCCCGTCCGACCGCATACGGGATCACCGGATCCGCGTCGCCATGGATCACCAGTACCGGAATCTTCAACCGAGGCGCCTTGTGGAGTGAATCGAAGCGTTGCGTCACCAGCAGTCGCAGAGGAAAAACTCGAAACAGGGTCAGGCGGCGGCCCAGGTCGGCGGCGGACGTGAATGTACTTTCCAAAATGACCCCGGCGGCGTCGGGATGTTTGGCGGCGAGGTCCATCGCCACCGCGCCTCCCAGTGAGTGTCCGTAGATGTAGATATTCCGCGGTTGCACCCCGCGCTGTCCCACCAGGTAGTTCCACGCCGCTTCGGCGTCGGCGTAGACGCTTGCCTCCGACGGTAAGCCGCCCGTACTGTGCCCGTAGCCACGATATTCGACCGCAAGCACGGCGCAGCCTAGCTGGTGGAACCGCTGTGTCTGCTTCGCAAGACCCGAGATGCTCTCGGCATTGCCGTGGAACAGGATGATGGCCTTGCTGTTCGGAACCTCGGTCGGGGCCCACCATGCGTTCAGCTTCCCGCCCTCCGCGTCGTGCACCTCGATGAAGATGTCCTCGTATTTCACCCCGAAGTAGTCAGGAGCTAGGCTGACATCGCGGTTGGGAAAGAAGATTAGCCGCCGTTGTGCGATGAAGAGCGCCGCCCCAAGCAGCACGTAGACGGTCGCGAGAATCACGATGATCCGGCGCGCGAGATGTGCGATCTCCAGACCCATAGGATCAGCAGGTGCTCAATCATGCTCCACGGGGGAGCGGTTTCCCCTTCGTTCAGCCGGTTTTGTTGGCGCCACGCCGCCAGTACACGTATCCCGGCACGCCGATCAGCATGATGACCGCACCCGCGATCGCCTCCTTCGGTTTCTCGTACGCGACGATCGCCGCCCAAACGCTCGCGGCCACCAGGTAGAGCGCCGGCACGAACGGATATCCGGTGCAGCGATAGGGCCGTTCGGCATCCGGCCGCTTCTTGCGCAGCACGAACACGCCCGCCACCGTGGCCACGTAGGCGATCACGCCCACGAACATCACGTAGGTGTAGAGCTCGTCGTACTTGCCGCTGAGCGCCAGCACCCCCGACCACGCACCCAGCACCACCAGCGCCAGCGACGGCGTGCGGTAGCGCGGATGCACGTACGAAAGCTGCGGAAAAAAAGCGCGGTCGCAGGCCATGGCGTACACCACGCGCGCGCCCGCCAGGATGCAAGCCGACGCCGCGCCGAAGCAGGAGACCGTGATCAGCAGCGAGATCCAGCGCCCGACGCCCGGAGCGAAGAGCGTGATGGCCGCCGCTTTCGCGATGGTCCGCTCGTCCTTGATCTGCGCCAGTGGCAGCGCGTACAGATACACCACGTTCAGGCTGACGTAGATGATGGCCACCGCGATCACGCCCAGCACCAGCGCCCGGGGGATATTCCGCTGCGGGTTCTTCACCTCTCCCGCCGCGCAGGTGATGTAGTTCCAGCCGTCGTAGGCAAAGAAGACGCCGTTCAGCGCGACCACGACCGCGAACAGCAGCGGGATCGGGTGGGAGTTCGGCGCGGGCGTGGTGAAGTTGGCGCCCGATCCTTTTCCGATCGCAACACCCAGCACCACGAACACCGCGATGGCCGCGAACTTCATCCAGGTGGCGATGTTCTGCATGACCGCGACACGGCGCAGACCGATCACGTTGACCCAGGTCAGCACGGCGATGGCGAGCAGCGCGACCACCTGCCCGCGGGTGACCGACCATCCGCCGATCTCCAGCAGCGCCTGTTTCGCTCCGTAGGGAAGTACTTCGTCGCCGTAGGTGGCGAAGCCGACTGCCAGCGCCGCCACCGTGCCGCTGAAATTGATGAACAGCACCATCCATCCGAACAGGAAGCCGTAGAACTCGCCGTAAGCTTCGCGCAGATAGATGTACTGCCCGCCGGCGCTGGGGAACATCGCGCCCAGCTCGGCGAAGGCGAAGCACGCCAGCAGGGAGATCCCGCCGCCAATCACCCAGACCGCGAGAAAGAGCCGCGGATCGGACAGGTGTTCTGCGACGTCGCTCACCGCCAGGAAGACCGCCGAGCCGATGATCCCGCCCACCAGCAGCAGAACAGAATCCAGCAGCGACAGCCCGCGGACCAGCGTCGGCTTGGATTCGGCAGGAGTGGTCACGGGAGTGGAAGAGATCATCCGATCCCTAGCTCGTCGGGAGATTCCAGCGGCGTGCCGCAGACCCGGCAGATCACGGCCGAACAGTCCCCGCAGGTGAGCGGATCATCCACCTCGCGCCCGCACTTGGGACAGTAAAGCGGTTGCGGCTTCGCTTCAGCTCGTTCGGCCATTCGTGCGAACTCTACCACAGGGCCCATTTACAATGGTTTTCTGAGTACTGAGTACCGAGTACTCTCACCGAACCATGAATCCCGACGAGCGACTCCGCTCCGAATTCAACAAATGGGCCGAGGCCGGCCGCGGCGAGGAGATGGAGCGCCATCACCTCGACATCACGGAGAAGACCATCCGCCACATGGAGCTGCGTCCCGGCGAGCGCGTGCTTGACCTGGGCTGCGGCGCCGGATGGGCCACGCGCATCCTCGCCCGCCTGGTGGGCGAAGGCCCCGAAGGGCACGGGCAAGTCATCGGCATCGACATCTCCGACGAAATGATCCGCCGCGCCCGGGCGGCCTCGAAAGACTTCGACAACGTCATGTTCGTGGTCGGCTCGGCGGAGAAGATCCCCTGGGAAGAGAACTTCTTCGACAAGGTGCTCTCGGTCGAATCGTTCTACTATTACCCCGACCAGGACCGGGCGCTGAACGAGCTCTTCCGCATCATGGCCCCGCGCGGCCGGCTGTTCATCCTCATCAACCTCTACCAGGACAACCCCTACTCGCTGCGCTGGGTGGATTCTCTCGAAGTGCCGGTACACGCGCGCTCCAAGCAGGAGTACGTGGACTTGCTCCATGCCCACGCCTTCGAGGACGTGCAGGCTCTCCAGATCCCCGACGACACGCCTACGCCCGAGGAGTATTCCGGCAAATGGTTTAAGAACGCCCAGGAACTGCGCGAGTTCAAGCGCATCGGCGCGCTGCTCCTGATTGGGACAAAGCCCAACTTCCGCTCCCCCGCGCCGGGATACCAGATCTACTAGCGGACAGCGATCAGCCGTCAGCCATCAGGCGACATATCTACCGGGGGGTACCCCCCCTGCCTCGATATGTCGAAACAAAGGAGTTAGGGCCAGAAATATGTGAGGTATGTCGTTTCAAAGAACTGGGGACCCTTCCGTCTCGCTGCGCTCAGCGTCAGGGTTTCGGCGGCGGGCTCACACGCCCGCCAAACGCCTCAACTTAGGGGCGGAAATATGTCGGGTATGTCGTTTTCAAAGAACTGGGGACCCTTCCGTCTCGCTGCGCTCAGCGTCAGGGTTTCGGCGGCGGGCTCACACGCCCGCCAAACGCCTCAACTTAGGGCCAGAAATATGTGAGGTATGTCGTTTCAAAGAACTGGGGACCCTTCCGTCTCGCTGCGCTCAGCGTCAGGGTTTCGGCGGCGGGCTCCCGGCTTCGCCTGACGCCCGCCAAACGCCTCAACTTAGGGCCAGAAATATGTGAGGTATGTCGTTTCCAAGAACTGGGGACCCTTCCGTCTCGCTGCGCTCAGCGTCAGGGTTTCGGCGGCGGGCTCACACGCCCGCCAAACGCCTCAACTTAGGACCGCCGGATATGCCGGCAGCTGGGCGGCGCACGGGCCGCTACATCCAGAATAGCAAGTTCGAAGAGAGGGAACGGAGAGGGGCGCGCGAAAGAGCGAATGGAATCAGAGGGTTAGAGGGCCGGAAAATAAATCGCTTGACATAGCTGAAAGCTATACAAATCTAGATTTGGCGCGTGTCTGTGTTATCAGGGAGTTGCGGTGGGAGAAAAGACTCACCAACCCACCCAACGAAAACCGCGTTGGGTGGGGCACCCACGGTCTTTTTGCTGCGGGGCAGCCCGGTTCTATACTCGCCATGAAAGGTGGGCCACCCGCCTATTCGACGCTGCGGACGGCCTCGACGGGGATCAGGGCGAAGCTGCAGCCGGAATGCGGATAGCAGGCTAAAATGCCTCGGCGTACAACCCGCCCCGAGCTATTGGCAGGAAAAACGGCGTTGAACTTAGCTTCCGCGAGAGCCTTGCCGGCGTCGCGCATCTGCTGCGAGCCGCTGATGAACTTGATGTCCTCGACTTTGGGTCCCGGTCCCAGCAATACGAATGCCTCTGCCACGCCACTCAAGCTCCCCAGGCGGGGAAGAAGAACGGTGCGTTCCTTGCTAAGTTCTTCCCCCGGAAAAGGTGCACGGGCTCCGGCCTTCTGCGCGGGGGCGCCGAGAGCGTGGAGGCGTTCGTTCGAGGATGCGACGGCTTCGGTCGCTTCCGATCCCTGGCCTAGCGCCGGCGTGATGGAAGCGGCCAAGCGGTAGATGTGGATGGCGTCCTGGCGGCGATGCTGTGCCTCGTATGCCTGGCCGAGGTGGTTGCCGATGACGGGGTCCTGCAGGACGCTCCAAGCAGCCCGCAGGTACGTCTCGGCCTGCTTCAGATCGCCGGTGCGGAAATATACCCAGCCCAGGGTGTCCCAGTAGGCGCTCAAATTGGAGGTGTGCACCAGATCCGCCGCGGACATGGTGGCGAGCTTTACCTTGCTCGAGTCCTCTTCCTCCTCGTGGACGGCCTGTTGCGCGTACTTGAGCGCCAGGTCCAGGCGCTTGTTCTCGTTGGTCAGCATGTACGCGACGTTGTTCAGCGGGACGGGACCGGCGCCGAGTTTCAATACCTGGTCGAACAAAGCGACGGCTTTCTCTTCCTCGCCCGTGTGGAGGTAGGCGATGGCCAGGTTCGCGAAAGAGATGGGCTGGTCGGGAAACAGCTTGGTACTCTTCTCGAGATAAGGAATGGCGTCCTTGTATTTCTTTTGGGAGATGAAGAGGTTGCCGAGATTGGTGGGGGCGTCATGATCGTCGGGCGCGACCTTGGCGAGGTCCTGCCAGACGCCGATGGCTTCGTCGCGGCGACCGGAGGACGTCAGTGCGAAGGCGAGCACCTTGTACGAGATGACCTGCTGCGGGTTGGAGCGAACCGCGCCGCGTAGGGCCTCGATGCCCGCGTCTTTCTGCAGGGTCGCCAAGTACATCTGCCCGAGGACGATCCAGCCGCGGGTAAATTTCGGATCAGCGGCAACGGCTCGCCGGTAGTCGCGGATGCCCTCCTCCATCTGGCCGCGCTGGAGGGCTTCTTTCGCCTGATTCTCCGCCTCCATCGCCTTGGGGTCGGTGCTGTCGGGCAGCTCCCAGACGCGCCTCTGCAGGGTCCCGACGGCGACCTGCGCGTTCCGGGCCGTTGACGAGGAGAGTTCGACGTATTGGTCGCGGTCTTCGGCGACCTTCTTGGTGAATTCCTTGTAAGCGGCGACGGCGGGACCCGAGATCTCGCGCTGCTTGAGCAGAATGCGGTAGTGACCGGACAAGACACTGCCGGAGAAGCTGTAGGTGGCGTGGTACTCGATGAAATCCTCTTTGATGTTCTTCTCGCTGGGGATGGAAGCGGTGAATCCCTTGGGAAGCTCGACCTTGGAATCGAACACGAATTCTCCGGGGGTGCCCAGCCAGAAGAAGCGGGGCAACTTGCCATCTTCTTCCGCAGGAACCCCGAGCGCGCTTGGGGCGGGGACCACGATGCGACGATTCTTCCAGTCGGGGAAATCCTCTCGTTCGTAAGTGTAGGAGAGGCGAACGGGCGCAGCCGGATCCAGCCGGTCGACGGTGACGTCGCTGACTTTACCGGCGAAGCCGGTGGCATAAGAGATCTGCTGGATAAGATCCTTCCACTTGTCTCTGGGCAATCTGCGTAGCGCAGTGCGGAACTGGAACTCCAAGTCGCCGCGGAGGCTCTCTTCAACCTTGCCGGTCAAAGTGCCTTTGTCGTCGAGCTTGGAATCCATCTTGAAGGTCCAGGATGTAGGAAAAGGCGGATCCAACGCGGTTTTCTGAAAAGCGGGATTCTCGTAGATGATGAGCGCATCCTTGCCGCGCAGCGGAAGCAGAAGGTAGCCAAGCGGGGCGACTTCGGCCGTGGTGTCGAGCCACAGGATGTCTTGTCCACGCGGGACGGCGGTGATGATGTGGTCGAACTGCGCAGGCGACGGGACATCCATCGCCATCAGTCGCGACGAGCTGATCAGGGCCGGATAGGAGGGAATGCCTGCGGCGGCAAGCAAGGAGGCGAGCAAGGTGTGCTTATCTTTGCAGTCGCCATATTGATTCGCGAGCACCTCGGCCGCGAAATGCGGCTGGTAGCGACCGATGCCAAACGCCACTCCGATGTAGCGGAACTCGGAGCTGACGTACTCGTAGATGGCGCGGAGCTTGGCATTGTCGTCGGCGGAGTGCGCGGTCAACTCGGCAGCCTTCTGGCGAATCTCCGGGGAAGGCGCCACCCGATCCTGCTGGAGGCCGCCGTACCAGCGCGCCACCTCCTGCCAGCTCTGGAAAGTGCTGAGCTGAATGTCGGGTGCAGGCAGCTTGCCGGTGATCGTCAGCTGCGCGAGCTCGATCTTGGGCTGCTGGCTCTTGACGAGGTTCGAACGTGTCCAGGTATAGACGCGGCGAGCGCCGTCATCTTTGACCGTCGGCGGTAACTCGCTACTTAACTTCACCGCACGAGCGCGGGGAACCGAGATCTGCGCCGTCTGCTTGAGGACGATCTCGTCTTTGGAAAAATCCATGCTGACCCAGAATTGGCCGGGGACCAGCGGCTTGGCCTGGATCCAGTGACACTTGTACTCGAGCACGTCACCGATGCCGAGGCCTTTGACAGGAACGTGCTTTTCCCGCAGATCGCTGTAGAAAGGAGCCTCGCGCGTAATAGCGGCCGGCATGTCCTCGACGTCCCCAAGGGGCGTTTCGACGACGGATCCGTTCGCATGGCGGACACGGACGTAGTCGACTGCAACCGTTTCCGCAGCCTTCTGGTAGCCGATCGTCAGCACACCGAACGTTTGCAGGGCCACATCGGACTGAATGCGGATGCGCACGGAGACGTCACGGCTTCCGGTGCCGTCATTCTCAAAAGACCACCCGGAGGTCATCTCTTCGACGACATAGGCTTCGCCAGAGAAGTCCTTGTCGGCCTTCACCGATTTCGCACTTTCCTGCCCAGGCGCATACACCGAGATAGCCAGCGAGAAGAGGAGGCAAACATACGGCTTTCGTAAGCTTCCGAGCATATACGGGCTAGATTCTACCCCTCCTGGGCGCTGAAGGCATCGAGCCCGCTCACCATCCTCGGCCCATCCAACACAGGACCCAACCATAAGGGGTGTGTACACATGCGCACCCAATATACATATACCCGCCTTATCGTTGACACTGAATGGTCCGAAACCTAGACTGAAACGAAGGATGACAGCCGAGGGCGGCTGTCCTACACAAGGGGTCCGAATGGGCTGGCTGCAGAACCGGTTCGAGAAGAATTTTGTCACCACCACGGTAGATTACGTCTTCAACTGGGCGCGCAAGTCGGCGCTGTGGCCGATGACCTTCGGCCTGGCGTGCTGTGCCATCGAGATGATCGCCAGCTCGACGGCGCGCTTCGACATCGCGCGCTTCGGGGCCGAGGTGTTCCGTCCCAGCCCGCGGCAGTCCGACCTGATGATCGTCTCCGGCACGGTGACGCTGAAGATGGCGCCGGTGGTGAAGCGCATCTACGACCAGATGCCCGACCCGAAGTGGGTGATCTCGATGGGTGCGTGCTCCTCGGTCGGCGGGCCGTTCAACACCTACGCCGTGCTCCAGGGCGTGGACAAGATCGTGCCCGTGGACGTGTACGTGATCGGGTGCCCGCCGCGCCCGGAAAACCTCTTCTATGCGCTGCTGAAGCTGCAGGACAAGATCGACAGCATGACCATCGCCAAGAAGCCGACCGAAGTTCGGCTGGACGAGGGCATGGTGGAATCGTTTAAGAAACAAGTGATGATCGCGCAGACGCTGCAGCCGAAGTAAGTACCAAGTACCCAGTACCAGGTACCAAGTGAGCCCGTCGGAAACGACGGGCTTTTGATTTGGAAAGTACTCAGTACTCGGTACTCAGTACTCAGTGAGCCCGTCGGAATCGACGGGCTTTTGATTTGGAAAGTACTCAGTGCTCGGTACTCAGTACTCAGTGAGTTCGTGGTGAGGACGGGCTTTTGCTTTGACCCGCTGTTTTCGTACACTGCAGACTGCAACGAGGCGAAGATGGCGGAAATCGTGAAGATCGGGACCAAGGCGGACCTGCCGGGCGAGAACCAAGCCAAGGAGTTCACGGTCAAAGGGCAGGTCATCTGCGTCGCCAACGTGGACGGCACCTGCTCGGCCATGGACAACATATGCCTGCACCGCGGCGGGCCGCTGGGTGGGGGCGTGGTGATGGACGGCAAGGTGATCTGTCCCTGGCACGGCTGGATGTGGGACCCGAAGACGGGCGAGGCGGTGCACAATCCCGGAGCGAAAGTCGGGGTCTATCCCCTCAAGATCGAGGGCGACGACGTGCTGATCGAAGTCTGAGGCCATGAGTCCCGCGACGCAATCGCGGGCCGAAGGTTGCAATCGGACCGAGATTAGAGGGAACATAGTCGAAATGACCTTCACCGTGACCATCTACCGCGACGAAGACGGAATGTACATCGCCGAGTGTCCTGCGATACCCGGCTGCGTCAGCCAGGGGCGGACGGAGAGCGAAGCGGAAGAGAACGTGCGCGATGCGATCCGGCAGTGCCTTGCGGCGCGTGCGGAGCTCGGCTTACCACTGACGGTCACGACGCGCCAGGTGCAAGTCGACGTGGCTGACTGATGCCGCCGGTCCCGCTCCTCCGACCGCGAGAAGCGATCAAGACATTCGAATCGCTGGGCTGGCGGGTGGTCCGTCAGCAGGGCAGCCACATCATCCTGACCAAGCCCGGTCACATGGCTACTCTTTCGGTTCCGAATCACGACCAAGTCGCACGTGGGACGCTGCGAACCCTCATTGCGCGGGCAGGGCTCACGGTGGAGGAGTTTCTGGCCGCCTTGGGCCGCTAGCCTCTCGACTCGCACACCCCTTTGCGAGTACCATCGGAATCCCCCCAGAGAAGCTGGTAGGCTGATCGCGGAGGCTCAGGTGCCGGCGCCAAGACCCAAGGGCGAAGAAGGTCGACTCGCAGCTCTGCGCGCATATCAGATCCTGGATACAGCTTCGGAACAGGTCTTCGATGACCTGGCGCAGCTGGCGTCTGTGATCTGCCGCACACCGATCGCCTTGCTGAGCCTGATCGACGCCGAGCGCCAGTGGTTCAAGGCGCGGATGGGGATCACCCAGACGGAGTGCTCGCGCGACGTCTCGTTCTGTTCGTACGCCATCCTGCAATCCGACCTGTTCATCATTCCGGACGCGCTCCAGGACCCTCGATTCGCCACCAACCCGCTGGTGGTCAACGAGCCGAAGATCCGTTTCTACGCCGGGATCCCGCTGTTCACGGCCGACGGAACGCACGCGCTGGGTACGCTGTGCGTCCTCGACTTCGTGGCCCGGGAGCTGACCGGAGAGCAGATGAATGCGCTGCGGGCGCTGGCGCGGCAGGCGGAAGCGCTGCTCGAACTGTCGCGGCAGCGCACGCTGGTGAAGAAGGCGGAGGCCGAGCGGAGCCGCACCGAGCGCGAGCTCCAGATGGCCTATGAACGCGAGCCGGAACTGGCGCGCGTGGACCTCCTCACCGGGTTGATCAACCGGCGCGCGTTCCTGGATATCGCCGACCGCGAGCGCAAGCGCTCCCAGCGATACGAAGTCCCGATGAGCGTCATCACGTTCGACCTGGAGAATTTGCAGCGGATCCGAGAGCAGCAGGGAGACCAGGTGGCCGACGCGCTGGTGGTCTCGGTGGCCAACCTGTTGCGCAACCGGGTGCGCCATACGGACGTGCTGGCGCGCACCGGGGACGCGGAGTTCGTTGTGCTGCTGCCGACTACGGCGACCGAATCCGCCAAACAGTTCGCCAACAAGATCCGCGAGCTCATGCTGGAAGCCATCCAGCAGCACGACTGGCCGCTGCTTTTCGCCATCAGCGTGGTCACGCACATCAAGGCGCCCGAGAGCCTGGAGGACCTGATCCGCAAGGCCGACCACGTGAAGTCGTTCGTCAAGACCAGCGACCGGATCACCGTGCGCGAACAGGCGGTCGGCGCGTAAGGATCGCAAGTCGCAAGTGGCCAGTGGCAAGCCGGAAACCAGAATTGCTACACAATCCAGGAGAAGAGACATGCGTTTTCTTAAATTCGTCATTGTCATTGTGGTGCTGGTGGGCCTGTGTTCGGCGGATACCAAGATCAAGACCCGCAAAACGGTCATGGGCCACACCATGGAGAACACGGTGTACGTGAAGGGCGCGCGCCAGCGCACCGAAGAGGCGGGCATGATGGGGATGCCGGGCACGACCACCATCGTGCAGTGCGATCAGAAACGCATCATCACCATCAACGTCTGCACCAAGACGTACATGATCACGCCGATGGACGAGATGGCCGGCCCGGCAATGAGCCCCTCCGCTGCCATGGCTGCGGGCGCAGCGGCAGAGCAGGCGGACCGCGGAGCGCCGCAGAAGGGCGGCGTGGTGACGATCGTCAACTCGGTCATCGACACCAAAGAGCGGGAGAAGATGTTCGGCCTGGAGGCGCGGCACATCAAGAGTTCCATGTCCATGGAACCCAGCCCCGACGCCTGCTCGAAGACGTCAACGAAGATGGAGCGCGACGGCTGGTACGTGAGCCTGTCGCCGCATTTCACCTGCGAGGCGGGGCCGCATCGTTTTGCCGCCGGGATGGGAGGAGGACGTGGGCCTCGTCCGGCATGCCGCGATGCGTATCGCATGAAAGGTGGGTCGACGTACCTGGGCTTCCCACTGAAAGAGACGATCACGTACGTGGCGGAGGGCCATCCGTTCACCATGACCGAGGAGGTCACGGAGCTTTCGACCGCGAACCTCAACCCCGCGCTGTTCGACATTCCCGCCGGATATCGTCAGGTGAACGACTACATGGCGATGATGGGCGACCCGCGCGCCATGGCGTCCGGCGGCTGCAGCCAGGGCATCCCTATCGAGGTCGCGGGCGCGCCCGCGGAGGAAGCACCTGCACCAGCCGCGGCTCCTACACCGGCGCCCGCTGCCGCGCCTGCACCGGCCAGGGTAGGGGGCACGTTGCTGGTCGGCGTGGTTAAGATCGCCGACAAGACGAACCAATACCTTCCCACGGACAACCTGCGGCTGAACCTGATGTACGAGCTGTCGTTGAAGAAGATAGATAGCGTCCCGCTCACTACGGATGCGCCGGACCAGATCGTGGCCGAGGCGAAGCAGAAGGGCTGCGACTACATCCTATTCACCAATGCGGCAGGTCTTGCCGACCCAGGCCAGCCGGCGCCACCGATGCCTGGCAAAGGGGCGAAGGCGGCGGCGACCGATCCGAACAATTTCAACACCCGGCTCGACATCCAGCTGTTCAAGACCGCAAAGACTGTGCCGCAGCTCAATGCCAGCGTGCCGGGGTCTGCCCCCGTGCGCGCCGTGGATGCGGTGATGGACGGCTTCGGGCATGAGGCGCAGGCAGTGCGGGACCAGATCGACGAGGACCTGCACCTAAAGAAGGCGGCGCCGGCAGCCAAACCGGCAGCGAGACGTCCGGTTCCCACGAAGAAATAGATCTCGGTTGGAAAAGCAAACGGCGCGGCCGAGGCCGCGCCGTTCATGTTTGCGATAGCGGTCCCTTCGCTTCGCTCAGGGCATGCTCTTCGACTCGCGCTCGCAATGAAGGCGAGCGCTCGCTCAGGATGACACCACAAGACTGCCAAGCACAGCCGAGGGCGGCTGTGCCACACAGTCACTTAAGTCTTGAGCAATCCCGAGAACCGGTGCGGGTCATTCTCGAAGCCGGGGAAGACGGTCGCCAAGTCCTTGTTTCCCAGGTGGCGGTAGACGGCCTCGCCGAGCACGCGGCGGAAGTCGGTGGTGAGGGCCAGGTCGCGTCCTTCATACAGTTGGCCGGGATTGAGACCGGGCCAGTCGCCGTACACGCGCCCGCCCTTCACCGGTCCGCCTACGACGAACATGACGTTGGCGTGGCCGTGGTCGGTGCCGCGATTGCCATTCTCGCGCGCTGTGCGTCCGAACTCCGACATGGTGACCAGCACGGTGTCTTCGCCCAAGTCGCCGATGTCGGTCCAGAAGGCCGCGATGGAGGTGCCGAAGTCGCGCAGCAGGTTGGCGAGCTGGCCCTGCGTGCTGCCCTCGTTGACGTGGTGGTCCCAGCCGCCGATGTCGGCAAAGGCGACCTCGACGCCCAGGTCAGCCTTCAGCAACTGCGCGATCTGCTTCAAGCTGTCGCCGAAACGCCCGCGCGGATAATTTGCTCCGGCGGCCGGGGTGTAACGGGCCGGGTCGGCGGATTTCAGCATCTTCACGGCGTCGAATGTCGCCTGCCCGGTGCCGTGCAGCACCGCGTCCACCGACTGGTCGTACATGGCTTCGAAAGTATTGGCCAGGGGCACGGCTGCCGGGTTGCGTCCGCCTACGCCGAATTGGTTGACGTGGGAGATGGCGATGGCCGGCGCCGATCCCGCCAACGTCCGCGGCAGGCCGGTGCTGAGCGCGACGGCGCGGAAGGGGCTGGCATCCTCCTTGTCTGTGCGCAGGGCGCGGTTCAGCCAGCCGTCCTCGGTGGATTTGAGGCCGGGCGTGCCCGACTCCATGTAGTCCTGAGCGTCGAAGTGCGAACGGGTGTTGTCCGGCGAGCCGGCCGCGTGGACGATGGCCAGGTGCTTTTGGTCCCAAAGCGGCTTGAGCGGCGCCAACGAAGGATGCAGGCCGAAGAAGCCGTCGAGGTCGATGGCCGACTCGCGCCCGCTGCTGGGGCGGGGTATCGCGATCGACGGCCGCATGCCGTAGTACGCGCCCTCGCCATGTGGCACCACGATGTTCAGGCCATCGGCCGCGCCGCGCTGGAAAAGCACCACGAAGCGCTTGCGCCGGCCGCCCGCTGGCATGTCGAGCCCGTACACGGCCCGCGTCAGGAAGCTGGGCACCGCCGCCGTTGCGGCGATGGCCATGGCACCGCCCTTCAAGAAAACTCGACGCGTGATCCTCATAGATTTCCCCACTACCGGCGCTGGAATTCCGGCGAGCCCAGGATCAATCCCGCGATGGCCCCCACATTCGCCGGTCGAGGCGCATCGTCCAGGCTGCGCCCGGTGACCTGGGGATCGTTCAACTGCTTCTCGATGGTCTGGTGCGTCTGCTGGGAGACATCGCCGGAGAGCAGCGAGCTCTCGAGCATCGCCAAAGCCTGGTTGGGATCCGTGGGCGACGCGCTGCCCAGCAGCGTATCCGGGTCGACCTGCATTCCCCGCAGGCGCCCGGTGCCCATGGCGAGCGCGAAATTCATGCGGTTGAGAAGCGCCGAGGAGTTCACCCAGGCGTCGGCCTTCATGGAATAACCGGTGGGCGGCTGCGCCTGGTAGAGCGGCATGCCCATGCGATTCAGCGCCTGGACCAGAGGCATCGCGTTCTGCACATCTACGCCACTGGCTCGCACCGCAGAGGCCACGAACTCGAGCGGGGTCTTGATCTTTGCGCGATAGGCTTCGGGCGCCCAGAATTCGGGCGAGCGATACATGGTGCGCAGCACCTCGCGAATGTCGCCCCCAGTCTTCAGAAAGGTGTCCGCCATGCGGTCCACCAGCGCCTGCGGTGGATCGTCGGAGACGAAGCGCATGGCCAGCTTGGCCGAGATGAACTTCGCCGTCGAAGGATGGTGCGCCAGGATCTCCAGAACCTTCTCGCCTTCCTTCTGGCCGCCGCTCTTGATGCGCTCGCCCAGGAAGGACTTGTCGCCAGGCTCGTGCATGCGCTCGTTGAAGTCGAAGCCGCCGCCCTGGCGTGGCTGCATGATGGTCCATCCGGACAGGATCTTAGCCAGCTCGGTGACGTCCTGCTGGGTGTAGCCGCCATTGACCCCGAGGGTGTGCAGCTCAATGATCTCGCGGGCGTAGTTCTCGTTCAGGCCGGAGCGCTTGTTGCTCTTGGCCTGCTGCTGGCGGCGTTGCGCATTCGGATTCCGACGTGGCCCGCCGAACGGTCCGCCAAAGCCGCCGCGTGGCCGGCCGCCTTGCGCGCGCCGCTGGCCTCCTTGCCCGTACTTTGCGAAATCCGAATCCGGCCCGACGCTCAGCCAGTTGTCCAGGTAGAAGAGCATCGCGGGACTTGTGGCCGTGGCTTGCAGCAGGTCCTTGAACTTGCCCAGGGCGTGCGGGCGGATGACGTCGCGCTCGTAGGCGGTGATCATGTACCGGTCGGCGCCCTTGTTGAGGAAGACGTTGAAGTGATTGAACCAGAAGTCGGTCATCACTTCTTCGAGCTGGCGCTCGCCGTAGGCGGCGCGCAGGACCTTGGCCTGCTGGAGTTCGCCGGCGACCACCTGCTGCGGGGCGGCCATGGCCATCAGGGCCTCGCGCTGCTGCGGCGTGAAGTCGTTCATGAACTGCTGCCGCTGCTCCGGGGAGAGAGCCCGATTGAAAGAACGAAGCTCCTGGGGGGACATGCGCAGCAGCTCCTGCATGCGCTGCTCGGGAGTCATGTCGAGCATAGCGTCGGCCTTTTCTTCCGCCGCCAGGCGAGTGTGCCGACGCGACGCCTGGTCTTCCGGCGCCATCGGCTGCGAATCAGCGTCCGCCTGCGTGGCCTCGGCGCCCTTGTCCTGCCTGGCTGCCTTGCGTTGTTCGTAGATCTCGATCTGCTTCTGATAAACGGCGCGTTCCTGGGGATCGCTCGGCATCGACATCTTTCCCTCAGCCACGGCCTTGATCACCTGCGGAGGCGGAAACTTCTCCATCATCTCCTTGGTGCTCATCGCCAGGGTGGGATACGACCCGAGCCGTGCCGCCAGCGCGCGGTCGTCGATCTTGTCCGGGCGGAGCTGCTGCTCGAACCAGTTGTCCAGTCCCATCTGCCGCACGCGCGCGGCGTCCCCGGGCCGCGGGCCGAAGGTGAACCGGTTCAACGCATGGACGATCCGCTTGTCATCATCCATCTGCGGCGCCGAAGCGCTCTTTTTCGATTTCTTTTCCCTGGCGAGGAGGAGGCCGCCCGGGACCACAAGGCAGAGCGCCAGCGCCCACGCGAAGAATTTGCGATGTGCCATTCGGAATGCCCCACCAGCCGGAGGAGGCCGGCTTTGTACCGGTAATTATCAACCCATTCGGGCAGAAAAGTTGCTGCTCAGACGGGAAACTAGCAGGAGTGAACGCGGCCGCTGGAACTCTTGTGATGGACCATGGCGGCGAGGTGGTCCACATCGGGCGCGGCGATGTTGCACACGACGTGCTGATCCAGGAAGCCGGGCTGATTGCGGCCTACGGCGTCGCGCCGCACCTGGATGAGCAGGGCCTGGACGATGCTGGGATCGAACTTTTGCGGGGTCGCGCGCACGATCTCGCTCAGCGCCTCGCCCACCGTGAACGAGTGGCGATGGGCGCGGTCGCTGGTCAAGGCGTCGAAGACGTCGGCGACGGCCATGATGCGCACCGGGGTGGACACTTCCTCGCTGTGCAGTTTGTCAGGATACCCGGAGCCGTCGCCGCGCTCGTGGTGCCAGCGCACCACACCCGGGATCTCCGGCCAGGGGAACTCCACGCCATTCACGATCTGGTGGCCGAGGGTCGTATGGTCGGCCATCTCGCGGAACTCATTCGGCTCCAGCTTCCCCGGCTTGGAGAAGATGTATTTGTCCACCGTGACCTTGCCGACATCGTGCAGGAGGCCGGCTGCACGGAGACCGGCGACCTCCCGGTCATCCATGCCCAGCGCCTGCCCCACACCGCCGGCGTATTGGGCGACACGGCGCGAGTGCCCGCGCGTGAACTGATCTTTGGCATCGATGGCCGTGGCGAATGCGTTCAGGGTGTGGTCGTAGAAGCCGTGCAACGAGGCCATGAGCTTCAGGTTCTCGCCGATCCGCTGCTGGAGTGACTCCGATAAGGTGCGGTTGTGCACCGCCAGCGCGATGTAGTTGGACAGAAGGCCGAGCGCCTCAAAATCGTCCTCGGTGTACGGGACCTCGCCCTCGCGCCGGCCCAGGGCGATCATTCCCACCAGCTTCGGCCCGACTTTCAGGGGCACGATGCACTTGAAAAGCTCCGGCGCCACATTTCCGTTGGCGCTCAGGAACCCTTCGCACGATTTGCCGGATAGCGCCTGCGGCTTGGCTGCGGTGGTCAGGGCGTGCACGTGCTTGGGCAGCAGCGGGATGACGGCCGTTTCGGGAAAAATGGAGAAGCCGCTCGCGGCCAGCGAGGTCAGCAGGGCCGGGCGGTCGCTGAAGCGGAACAGCGCGCCTTCACCCGCCTCCACTGCCTCCATCAGCAGGGCGAGCATGGACTGCGACGCCTCGCCACTGGTGCGGTCCGACGTCAGCTCAGGCCCCAGCTCGGCCAGGGTCTTGAAGGTGAGCAGGAGGCGCCGGAAATTATTTTCTTTTCCTGCCAACGAAGCGGCAGAGGACTCCCAGAGCAATCTGAGACTAACACGCACTCCGGCGCGCAGCCATCACCCTTGTGTTGGTTAACTTGGTGCTCACTGGAGTAACCCGCCCCGGTTACTCCGGGGGCCGGGCGCACGTCAGAAGTGCGACCGCAGGTCAGAGAACGTTTGCACGACCAGGAGCTGTGCGTCGTTCTTGGGCTGGTCGATGGTCTCGTGTTCCAGAACCCAGGTCATGTCATGGGGCACGAAGACGGCGTTCAGCCCTGCCGCGAGCGCGGGATTGATGTCGGACTTGGGACTGTTCCCGACCATCCACGTGGCGTCACGCGCCAGCCCGTACTTTTCGACGATAGCGGCATAGGTCGGAGCGTCCTTTTCCATGACGATCTCGTGCGCAGCGAAGAAGTGTTTAAGCCCCGAACGCTCGATCTTGCCCGACTGCTCGGTCACGTTCCCCTTGGTCATCAGGATGAGATGGTGGCGGCCCGCGAGGTACTCCAGCGTCTCCGGCACGCCCGCCAGGATCTCGGCGGGTTTATCGGCGATGACCCGGGCGAAGCCGTGGATGGTCTCGTGGACAGCGGGCGTGATCGGGTCCACCGCCAGCCGCTCGAAGGTGTCCACCAGCGCATGCACGAAGCTGTGCAACCCGTAGCCGTGCCGGACGATGCATTCCCGCTCCACCTCGTTCAGCACCTGGCGCACCTGCTCCGGCCTGTACTCGTGGTGATTGAGGAAGGAGATGAAGTCGGCGATCGCCCGCTCGAAATAGACGTTGTTCTCCCAGAGGGTATCGTCGGCATCGATAAGCAGGGTCTGCGTGGATGTAAGAGGAGATGCCGGCATCGTTTCTATAGTACTCAGTACTCAGTACTCAGTACCCAGTCAAGACCGCCACGCGAACACTAGCAAGTGAAGCGCGTATCACAGCGCGAAAGCCCGGACTTGGTTATCATGCAACCCATGGCACAGCAAACCAATCGCGTCGCCGTGGTCGGAACCGGCAATGTCGGCTCGACCTTCGCATACGCTCTGTTGCTCAGCGGCCTGGCCTCCGAGATCGTCCTGATCGACGTGAATCGCGCACGCGCCGAAGGCGAGGCCATGGACCTGAACCACACCGAGCCCTTCGCCAAGCCCACGCGCATCTGGGCCGGAGACTATCCGGATTGCGCGGGAGCCGCGGTCACAGTGATCGCCGCCGGAGTCGGTCAGAAGCCCGGCGAGACGCGCCTCGAACTGGTGAAGCGCAATGCGGCGGTATTCGCACAAGTCGTGCCGCAGATCGCGAAATACAACCCTGACGGCATCCTCCTGGTGGCCACCAACCCGGTGGACGTGCTCACCTATGCCTCGTTGAAACTCTCCGGCCTGCCTGCCCGGCGGGTGATCGGCTCCGGCACCATCCTCGACACCGCCCGCTTCCGCTACCTGCTGTCCAAGCATTTCGCCGTGGACCCGCGCAGCGTGCATGCCTACATCATCGGCGAGCACGGCGACAGCGAGGTGCCGGTCTGGTCGCTGGCCAACATAGCGGGCATGCGCCTGCCGGCTTTCGCGGAAGCCAATGGCATGCCTCTGGACCAGAAGCGCATGCAGGAGATCTTCGTCAGCACGCGCGACGCCGCCTACGCCATCATCCAACGCAAGGGCGCGACTTACTATGCGGTGGCCGCCGGGCTGATGCGCATCGTTGAAGCCATCCTGCGCGACCAGCGGACGGTGCTCTCTGTCTCCAGCCTGGCCGAAGGGTGCTACGGGTTGAGCGACGTCTGCCTCAGCCTGCCTACGGTGATCAACCGCTCGGGAGTGGAGCGCGTGCTCATACTCGAGCTCAGCGCGGACGAGGGGGCGGGCTTGCGCCGCTCGGCCGACGTGCTCAAGGGCATCATCGCAAGCCTCGAGCTGCCACGGGCAGCGTGAGTGTCTGCTAGAATTTTCGCTTCTATGGAGACACCCCGGGTCCGCGCCGTTGTCTTCTGTCTGCTCGTCGCCATCGTGATTCCGGCTGCCGCTCAGAGCAGCCGCCCCGCAAAGAAAAAGAAGCGGAGCATGCAAGGGCATGCCGCCGGCAAGCTTCAGGTCGCGCCCGACCTGTATAAGCGTCTTGCCCGCTACCGGACGGTGCAGATGCCCGCGCCCAGCGGCCTCTCGGGGCGCGAGCAGCAGCTGGTGGAGAAGCTGGTCGAGGCGAGCCATTCCATCGAGAACATCTTCTGGCGCCAGAGCGACCCGGACGCGCTCACACTTTACCAATCGCTGGCCGGGCGCAAGCAGCTTCGTGACGTCAACCTGCGCCGCTTCGTGTTCATCAACGCCAGCCGGTTCGACCTGCTCGACGGCGACACTCCCTTCGTGGGAACCCAACCGATGCCACCGGGCCGCGGCCTGTACCCCGTTGCGCTGACGCGAGAGCAGATCGAGGAATACGTCAAACGGCATCCGGAGAAAAAGGCTGAGATCTACAGCCCGTACACCGTCCTCCGGCGCCGCGGCGATCAACTCGAGGGCATCCCCTACCGAATCGCCTACCGGAGCTTCCTCGAGCCGGCCGCCAAAGCGCTGCGTGAAGCTGCCAACCTTTCCGTCGACGAGGACTTCGCCGACTTCCTGCGCTTGCGCGCCGATGCCCTGCTTACCGACAAGTACTTCGACAGCGACCTGAAATGGCTGGACCTCAAAGATCCCAGGTTCGACGTCATCTTCGCACCCTACGAGACCTACCTTGACGGCGTCCTGGGGATCAAGACGTCGTACGGCGGGGCCGTGCTGATTCGCAACGATGCGGAGAGTGTCAAGCTCAAGCTCTACGAGAAGTACGTCGCCGACATCCAGGACGCGTTACCGCTGGCCGAGGCGGACCGGCCATCGAAGCGCGGCCTCTCGTCGCCGATGGAGGTGGTGGACGCACCCTTCCGGGCCGGCGACCTGCGCCACGGCTACCAGGCCGTCGCCGACAACCTTCCCAACGATCCTGAGATCCAAAAGCAGAAGGGAAGCAAGAAGATCTTCTTCAAGAACTTCATGGATGCGCGGGTGAAGTACGTGATCCTTCCGGTGGCGCAGCGCATGATGCGCCTGGACCAGGCGAACAAGGCGTCGGCCGAGGGTTATATGGCGGGCACGATCATGCACGAGATCTCCCACGGACTCGGGCCCGCCTTCGCGCGCATCCAGGGCAAGGAAGTGGACATCCGCGAGGCCATCGGGCCGGCCCACAGCGGGCTGGAAGAAGCCAAGGCCGACGTCGTCGGCCTGTTCGGGCTGAAGTGGCTGATCGATCGCGGCATCCTGCCGAAGGAGCGCCTGGAGGAGTATTACGTGTCGTACGTGGCGGACCTGTTCCGCACCGTGCGGTTTGGCACGGGGGAGGCGCACGGGCGCGCCGAAATGATGGAATTCAACTATCTGAGCGAGCAGGGCGCGATCGTTCGCAACCCCGCCACACACCGCTACCACATCGACTACGACAGGATGCCGGCGGCCGTGGCGGGCCTGGCCAAGGAATTGCTGGAGATCGAGGCCACCGGCAACCGCGCCCGTGCTGAAGCGTGGTTCGCCAAGTACGATTCCATGCCTGCGGAGCTAAGATCCGCGCTAAACTCCGCCAACGACGTCCCCGTGGACGTCGATCCTGTGTTCTCATACCCGGAGCCTGTTCAATGACCCATTCGGCGGCCCTGAAGTCTGGCGTTGAGCGAAGAAAGTTCGAGCGCGTGGAGGTCGGCTACGCAGCCAAGGTCCGTGTCACAGATACAAAGGGCCATTTGCTGGGCATCCTGCGCCAGATCGGCCGCGGAGGGATCGCCCTTGAGCCCGAGAAATCATTCAAGAAGGACAAGAAACTGAAGCTGGTCATCAGCGACGACAGCGAAAAGATCCGCTTCCACGTGAATGCGGTGGTGCGGTACGCTGGCCCACGGAAGGTCGGCCTGGAGTTCCGCGACCTGGATGCCGATGCCGCAGTGGACGTTGGCATCCTGATCGGCAAGTACTACGAGGGCGGGCGCTGAGCGGGTTCGCGCCTGGAGTGCAGGGTGACTATGGACGAGCGTCGCAAATTCGAGCGCATCAACATCCCGGCCAGCGCCAGGATCCACCTGCGGACGCCGTCCGGCAAGCAGATCGGCACGGTACGCATCCTTGGCCGTGGCGGCCTGATGGTCGATACCCAGGAGAGCTTCGAGCTGGGGAAGAAGCTGGAAGTGGTGATCGTGGACGAGGCGGAGGGCATCCGTCGCAAGATCACCGTCTTCCCACGATATCGCCAGGGTGCGGGCGTGGGCTTCGAGTTCCACCATCTCGATGCCGACGCCGCGGTCGAGATCGGCGTCATGATCGGCAAGCACTACGCCCACGGCACGAAAAAATAATTTCCCGGGGACCTCGCCTACTTCAAGTATTTCTCTGGGATCGGATTCTCCGGAGTCTCCGCGTCCCACATCACGTTCATGATCCACCAGCGGGCACCGTCGTTGTACAGCTGGAAGCTGTTGATCCCTCGCTGGAACGGTTTCTCATCCTTCGCATGGCGGGATTCGTAGGTGCTGAATACGTGCGCGATGTGAGCGAACTGTTCCCGCTTGTCGGCAACCTCGCGCTCGAAAAAGCTATTCTTCTCGAAGTAGGGCCCGACACTCTGGATGTAATCGTCGGCCGTGAGCACACGCGCCCCGGTCTTGGCATCGACCGGCCGCTTGCCGACCGGGATCATCCGCGCCTGGGGGTGGAAGAGCGAGCGAAAGCGGTCCCAGTTGCGCGGTTGCCCTGCGGGACCGGAGATCACGTCGTAGAGCGCGTGCACGATGGCGTCGAGCGATCTCACGTCCGCCGGGTCCGCCTGCGCCGCCTTCTGTGTTTCCGGTTGCGCCGGCGCGGGCTTGGTCTGTTGCTGGCACCATGCTTGGGTAACCAGCGCGAGTACGGCGACCGCAGTGAATCTCTTCATCACTCCTCCAGAAAGCACGTAGCAGTCAGCATCTGTGGATCCGTCGTTGACGGGACGGCCAAATGCAGGTCGCCAACCGCAGACCGTCCCTAGCCGACGAACTCCACCTTCGCCTTGTGCGGGATGACCCCGGCAGCGTGCCCCATGTCGAGCAGGCGGCGCACCGCCTCGCGGCCTTCGGGACCGTAGTCCAGCGTGCGCTCGTTCACGTACATGCCGACGAACTTGTCGGCGGAGTGGGCATCGAGGTCGCGGGCGAACTGCATGGCGTATTCCAGCGCGGCGCCGCGATGTTCGAGCGCGTACTGGATGCTGTCGCGCAACGCCTGTGTGACGCTGGAGATCAGCTCCGGGCCGAGGTCACGGCGGATGGCGTTGCCGCCCAGCGGCAGCGGCAATCCGGTCATGTCGCGCCACCACTTACCGAGATCGAGCACGCGATGCAGCCCGGCCTTGCCGTAGGTCAGTTGGCCCTCGTGGATGATGAGTCCCGCTTCGTACCTGCCTTCCAGCACCTGCGGGATGATCCGGTCAAAAGGGACAACCTCGGTTTCGACCGAGGGCGCGAAAAGCTTGAGCGTCAGGAACGCGGTCGTCAGCCTGCCAGGGACCGCGATCTTGACGTGCTTGACCTCGTCCAGGGTCAGGACGCGCGTGGAGATGATCATCGGCCCGTAGCCTTCGCCGACGCTTCCGCCGCACGGCATCAGCGCATACTTCTCCTGGATGTAAGGGTAAGCGTGGAAAGAGACGGCGGTCACGTCGAAGTGCCCGTCCTCCATCGCGCGCCGGTTCAGGGTCTCGATGTCGCAGAGAGTATGGGTGAACTTCAGGCCCTTGATCCGTACCTTGTTCGTCGCCATAGCGTAGAACATGAAGGCGTCATCGGAGTCGGGGCTGTGCGCGATGGTGACTTCGCGGATTTTCTCGGAAACGGGACTACGCGGCATCGGACTGGTGTCTTCCTGCGGACGAAAAAGCGGTGATCAAGGCAATCATCGGGACGGCTGGGCGCCCAGGCGCGGCAGCCGCGAGGCCGCTCCAGCCGCCGCTGTGATCTTGGCCACCTCGGCGAACAGGAAGGGATACAGTCCGAACTGGACGGCCTGCCACCCGGAACCTTGCGCCAGCGCCGCCAGCCAGGCCAGGCCTGCGGCGAACAGGACCAGTTCACCTGCAACCGCGGCCACTGCGCTGCGGGCAAAGCTTCTTGCGCCACGTTCCGCGATCAGGCCCACCACGAATGCGACGAGCGGGTAGGCCATCAGGTAGCCGCCGGTCCATCCCAGCAGTTGGGCGATCCCGCCAGCGCCGGCAGGATTGAAGACCGGCATGCCGGAAGCGCCTTCCGCCAGGTACAGCGCCATGGCGGCGAATCCGCGCTTGCTGCCCAGCCCCAGCGCTACCAGTAGGACACCGAAGTTCTGCAAGGTCAGCGGCACGGGAGTCCAGGGCAGGGGCAAGGTCACGCGGGCGCACAGCGCGACAAAGAAACTGGCGCCGACCACCAGGGCGATCTGGACCCACCACGTCTCGATCCGGTTCAGGGTCTGGGTTGCGGACTTGGCCATACCTTCCTCAGTGTTCGATCCGACTCTGCTGGTCCTCTTCGATCTCCTGCAGGGCCTGGCGGAGGGTGGTGTCCGACGCCTGCTTGCGCATGTGCTGCCGCGCCAGGCGGAACACCGCCGCGGCCACACCCAGCAAGGCCAGCATGCAGAACACCAGGATCACGAACAAAACTTTCATAGGGACGGAACACTAGGATACCAGACTCGGCGCCGCACCCACCCAACGACTAGCGGCCGGCCATCGTCTTCTCCACCTCGTCCGCCGCCTGTGGAAGCTTGGCCGTAAGCCGGACGAGTTTCCCGTTTTCGTCCACCCAGAACATGTCCTCGATGCGCACGCCCAGCTTTTCTTCTGGAATGTAGATCCCGGGCTCGATGGTGAACACCATTCCCTTATCGAGCGGGGCGCGGTTGTCGGCGTCATGGACGGCGAGGCCCACCTGGTGACCAAGACCATGGATGAAGTACTTGCCCAGGGGCTCGCCGTGGAGGTCTTTGCCGTGCGCGTTGATGTAGTCCTTGGCCACGGTGTAGAGCGAATCGGAGCCGATCAGCTTCGAGTTGCCGGCGACGAAGGCCGTGGCGGCAGCCTTCTGCGCACCCAGAACGATGTCGTAGATCTCGCGCTGGCGCGCCGTGAACTTGCCGGTGGCGGGGAGGGTACGCGTGATGTCCGCCGCATAGCCGGCGTACTCTCCGGCGACGTCGATCACCACCACGTCACCGGCTTGCGCCGTGCCCGAGTCCTCGGAGTAGTGCAGCACGGTGGAGTTGAGGCCGGAGCCGACGATCGGCGAATAGGCCGGGCGCTCGCATCCTCGTTTCTCGAACTCGTACTGCATGAGCGCCGAGATCTCGCGCTCGGTAATGCCGGGCTTCATGGCCTTCATCGCCGCCAGGTGCGCCGCAACGCTTGCGTCCACCGCATGCTGGATGCGCTGCATCTCGCCCCGGTCCTTCGCCATGCGCAGGGCGGTGACCAGCGGCTTCACGTCCTGGAAGGAGATGTAGTTAGGGAAAGCGTTGGCGCGCTTGAGCCACTTGAGAGGATCGGCGGAAGGGGAAGTCTCGCCGAGGTCGGAGAGCACCGTCGCTCTCGGCTGCGGCAGGATCTTCACCAGTTCGTCGCGCAGCTTGTCCAGCATTTCGACGCGGTCGAAGCCGGTCACCTCGCGAGCCCGCGGATCTTCCGGCCCGAGCTTCGGCCCGGTCCACTTCTCCTGCGTCACGTTGTGCGCGGGCAGGAAGAGGATCTCGGTGTAGGGGCGTGCCGGCTGGCCGTTGCCTTCTTTTAATTCCGGCGCGATCAGGACCGCCGCACCTGGCTCGACCCAGCCGGTCAGGTAAAAGAAATTGTTGTTCTGCTTGAAGCCGTAGACGTCGTTCTGACCCTCGGCCTCGGTGGCGGCGAACAGGACCACTACGCCACCCTCGGTCTTCTGCGACAAGGCCACGCGGCGAGCGTGATAATCGGCTTTCGGCTGCAGGTCAAGCGCAGCACAACAGAAGGAACTCAATACGACAGCGATCGACAACAAAACGTTTCGCATTCTTTTTCCTTGAGACGAAACACAACTGGGTACTGAGTACCGCGTACTGGGTACTTGATTCACACTCCCACCGGAAACGGCTTCTCATGCAGCTCCGCGCCCGATCCCACGGCCAGCTTCTCGAACCGTCCTTGCAACAGCGACATCAATCCCGTGTACCAATAACCTAAGACGAACAGGATCAGGAAAGGTACGGTGATGTAGTTCTCGTTGTCGATCGCGTAGTACACGGTGCTGGCGAAATAAGCGCCGATCAGGAGTTCGAGCCACGGCACCAGCCCGAGGCGCTTGCGATACTTCGCCGCCGCTTTCGACTTCTCGCCCTTGATTGCGACGCTGTACTTGGGCGTGCGCGCGAACGCCGACTCCTTGCCGATGATCGCCTCCAGTACAGCCTTGGAGTTGGTCAGCGTGAGCCCGATACCCAGCGCCATGAGGAACGGCAGGAAGAGGAACACACGCGGCCAACTCCGCGGGAACAGCTCCTTCTGCGAGACCAGATAGAAGCTGGAGATGCTGAAGGTCGAGGCCAGGAAGAGCGGCACGTCGATGTACAGCATCTGGAACCAGCCCTGATAGAAGCGGATGACCATGGCGGGCAGCAGCAGCGTCGAGAGCACGATCATGAGCGGGTAGCTGATGTTGGCCGTCAGGTGGTACCAGGCCTCCATCTTCACCCGGCGCGGCACCTTGCTCTTCAGGACGGTGGGCAGGATCTTCTTCGCCGTCTGGATCAGTCCCTTGGCCCAGCGCGCCTGCTGCGTCTTGAACGCGGTCATCTCGATGGGCAGCTCCGCCGGGCACTCCACGTCCTGGAGATAGCGAAACTCCCAGCCCTTGAGCTGCGCGCGATAGGAAAGGTCGGTGTCTTCGGTCAGGGTGTCGTGCTGCCAGCCGCCGGCGTCGTCGATCACGCAGCGGCGCCACATGCCGGCGGTGCCGTTGAAATTGAAGAAGGCGTGGCTGCGCGAGCGACCACCGTGCTCCAGGATGAAATGTCCGTCGAGCAGGATGGCCTCGACCTCGGTCAGGAAGGAGTAGTTGCGGTTCAGGTGCGCCCAACGGGTCTGCACCATCCCGACCTTGGGGTCGGTGAAGTGGTGGATGACTTTGTGCAGCCAGTCCGGGGGCGGGACGAAATCGGCGTCGAAGATGGCGACGAATTCGCCCTTGGCGGTATTGAGCCCTTCCTGCAACGCGCCGGCCTTGAAGCCCTCGCGACTGTCGCGGTGAAGATAGGTGATGGGATGTCCCATCGCAGCATAGCGGTCGACCACCGCACGCGCCACATCCACGGTCTCGTCGGTCGAATCGTCCAGCACCTGGATGTCGAGCTTCTCACGCGGGTAGTCGAGCTTGCAGATGGCGTCCACCAGCCGGTCGATCACAAATTGCTCGTTGAAGATCGGCAGTTGCACGGTGACCCGCGGCAGCTCGGGGAAGCGCGCCGCCGGCTCGGTGACCTTGTTCTTGCGATTCCGGTAGTACATCCAAACCAGCACATAGCGGTGGATACCGTACGACGCCAGCAGGATCAGAACGATGAAATAGGGGATCAGCAGGGCAAGGTCGAAAGCGTTGACCTCGTAAAGGCCGTGGAAGGGCGTACGCTCGATCTGCGTGCGCAGCCAGTGTCCGACGCCCCGGTTGGGCGCTGCGTAGATTAGAAAAAATCCGATTAGGGCCGGGCTGGTCAGGACAGTAACTCCCGTCGGCGGGTCTCACCCACCGCGAAACCAATGATTCTACCTGATTGCCATAAAGTCACGGCTAGTTGAGGAAGAAGGTCCGGTAGAGCGTGTCGCGCCGCGCGGGGCGAAATCCGGCGTCGCGGATGATGCGGCGCAGTTCCTCCTCCGTGGTGCAGTTGGAGGTGCCGGCGGCCTTGACCACGTTCTCCTCGAGCATGACCGAGCCCACGTCGTTGCCGCCGAAGCGCAGACCGAGCTGGAGCACCTTCAGCCCCTGGGTCACCCAGCTCGCCTGCACGTTCTCGAAGTTGTCGAGGAAGATGCGCGAGATGGCCAGCGTCTTCAAGTACTCGACCGAGGTGGCCTCGTCCCAGCCGCGCCCGCCCAGCGCCGTATTTCCCGGCTGGAAGGTCCAGGGGATAAAAGCGGTGAAGCCGCCGGTCTCGCTTTGCAGGTCGTAGATGCGCTGGAAGTGATTGACGCGGTGCTCGAGCGTCTCGCCGCAGCCGAACATCATCGTGGCGGTGGTGCGCATGCCCAGCTTGTGCGCGGTGCGATGCACTTTGAGCCAGTCCTCGGTCAGGCACTTCAAGCGGGCGATTTTGTAGCGGATCTCATCGTCGAGGATCTCGGCGCCGCCGCCGGGGATGGAGTCCAGTCCGGCGTTGCGCAGGCGTTTGATGGTGTCCTCGACCGAGAGTGCGTTCAGCTCGGCAAAATGCAGGATCTCTGACGCCGAGAAACAGTGCAGGTGCACTTGCGGGAAGCGCTGCTTGATGCCGCCGAGCATCTGCTCGTACCACTCGATCTTCAGGTCGGGATGCAGACCGCCCTGCATGAGCACGCCGGTGCCGCCCATCTCGACCGTCTCGCGCACCTTGTCGTAGATCTGCTCGAAGTCAAGCACGTAGCCCTTGGCGCGTCCGGGACCCTTCACCGGCGCATAGAAGGCGCAGAAGGTGCAGTACTCGGTGCAGAAGTTCGTGTAATTGATGTTGCGGTCGATGATGTAGGTGACCACGCCCTCGGGATGAAGCTTGCGGCGCACGGAGTCCGCTTCCATCCCGATGCCGATGAGGTCGTCGGAACGGAACATCTCCAAGGCTTGTGGCTTGGTCAGCGACATCGCCTCTATTTTACCGTGCCTGCGTTCTTAACCGGTGTCATCCCGAACGGCATTAGCCGTGAGGGACCTGCTCTTCTTGATGAGCAACAGCAGGTCCCTCGGGGCTGAAGCCCACTCGGGATGACACCGTGGAATAACGTGCCTACCGCGATGCTGCTTTCGCGCCCACGAACTCCAGCGGCGGCGCGGCTGCGATGGCGCCACACTCCACGGCGTAATGGAAAAACAACTCCATGCCGGCCAGGTTCCCGGCATCCAGCGAAAAATCAATGTTCTCGGTGAGGTAGCTGCGGACCGCATCCTCGCTGATGCCCACGCGCGGCGCCCATTCGCGGGCCAGCGCGTCCACGTTCTGCAACCCATGGTCGCGCGACTGCTGGAAGATCTGGACCAGGTCCACTGGGCTGTGCTCCGCCGCCTCGGCCCGAACGGCCCAGAAGGCAAAGACGAACGGCTTGCCGGTGAGCCGGTTCCACTCCTCCGCCAGGTCGTAGCAGACAAATTTGTTGCGGTCCACGGTAAGCGCGGGGTCGCCGATGATCAGGGCCGCATCGCACTCCCGTAGCATGTCGCCGAGGTCCGGCGCCATGGCGTGGAACTGGCGCGCTCCGCCCCACCACTTGCGAAACAGCACGCGGGCCAGGGCCACCGAGGTGCGCGAGGAGGTGTCCGCGGCGACCGTCTTTACTTCCTCGATCGGCTTCCTGCAGACCAAAAGGATGGAGCGCACCGAGCGTTTGCTGGCGATGGCCACGTCAGGAATGATCTTCAGCCCCGGGATGAACGTGCAGGCTACGACGGGAACGATCCCGATATCCGCAGTCCCGGTGCGCAGCGACTCGGCACAGAGCGACGGGACGGTGTAAGAGATCTCAAAGTCTTTTCCGGCAGATCCGTGGACGAGGTCCCACATCAGCGGCGCCGTATTGAGGAAGGAAATGGCGGAGATCCGCGGCCGTGGCATGTCGGAGGCAATTCTAACAAAAGCCCTGCGTGAACCACGCCGGCCGCTGGTCACACGAATAAGCGCTCCATGTCCTTGACGCGGAAATTTTGCCGCAGGTACCCTCAGCGGTTACCGTGGACACTGCCGCGACCAATCCGGTAGCCGCCCATCAACTCGAGTGGCTGGCTCTCTCCCTGACTCCGGGGCTGGGACCGACCCGCAGCCGCCACCTCGTGGAGCACTTCCAGTCCGTCGCCAATGTCTTTCACGCCTCGCTGACGGAGCTGGAGGGAGCTGGACTGCCCGCTCCCGCCGCGCAGGCCATCGGCACAGGGAAGTCGCTGGAATCGGCCGAGCAGGAGATGGTGCGCGCGGTCTCCGCCGGGGCCCAGATCCTGACGCTCGACGACCCGCTCTACCCGCCGCTGCTTCGACAGATCTATGACCCGCCCATCGTGCTGTACGTCCGTGGGGACCCGTCGGTGCTCTCGCGCCATGGGATCGCGGTGGTCGGAACCCGCCATCCGACACCCTACGGCATGGGCATGGCGGAACGCCTCGCCTGCGACCTGGCCAACGCAGGCTTGGTGATCACGAGCGGCCTGGCGCGCGGCGTCGATGCCTCCGGTCACCGAGGCGCCATCCACGCCAAGGGCCGCTCGGTGGCCGTCTTCGGCACCGGCGTGGACGTGGTCTATCCGCGCGAGAACGGCAAGATCGCCGACAGCCTGCTGTCGCTCGGCGGAGCCCTGGTTTCCGAATTCGCACTGGGCAGTTTTGCCGCCCCGCAGAATTTTCCCATCCGCAACCGCATCATCAGCGGTCTGGCGCTCGGCGTCCTGGTGGTCGAGGCCGGGGAGTACAGCGGCACGCGCATCACGGCGCGCTGCGCGCTGGAGCAGGGCCGCGAGGTCTTTGCCGTCCCCGGCAACGTCACCAACAAGCTTTCCTGGGGGCCCAACACCCTCATCAAGCAAGGGGCCAAGCTGGTCGCCACCTGGGAAGACGTCTTTGAAGAGCTTCCTTCCGCGGTCAAGCTCGAACTTGTTCCCGCCAAGCCTGAATCCTCCGGCCCCTCGACCGCATCCTTATTTGAGGAAGAGAAGCTCTCGCCCCATGAGAAGCTGGTTTTTACCCAGCTGAAGAAGGATGAACCGACTCACATCGATGAGTTGGTGGAGCGTTTGGAACCCCAGGTATCTTCGTCGGAGATCTTCGCGGCGCTGTTCGAGCTGGAGCTGGCGGGAAAGATCCGGCAATTGCCGGGGAAGAATTTTGTAAAAAGCTTCTAGCTCCTAGCTTCTAGCTACTAGCCACCTGGACCCAAGTGGATGTGGGGCGGAGTTGCGATGAAGGACTTCAAGGACCTGAAAGTCTGGCACAAAGCCCACGATCTGACTCTCGATATCTATCGGATCACCGAGAAATTTCCGAAGCGGGAGATTTATGCTCTCACGAGCCAAATCCGGCGCTCCGCGGCCTCCATCGGCGCGAATATCGTCGAAGGATGTGGCCGCAGATCGGATCGAGAATTCAAGCGGTTCGTCCAGATCGCTCGTGGGTCGGCCAGCGAGACCGAATACCACCTGATACTCGCGCGAGATCTGGCGCTGTTGTCAGAGGCTGATTACAAGCGGCTTGAAGCCAAAGTAACAGAAGTCGAGCGTATGTTGACGTCCTTGGTCCAGGTGCTGGAGCCATCGTCCCAGCGTAATGTTTCCGCTCGCGTCGGGGCTGGCTAGGAGCTAGTGGCTAGCAGCTAGAAGCTCATTCATGCTAGTTTCAATCCGGGGGTAAACCCAGGGAGTAGTTTTGGCTAAAGCACTCGTCATCGTCGAATCGCCCGCTAAGGCGAAGACGATCAACAAATATCTCGGGAAGGACTACGAGGTCGAAGCCTCGCTGGGCCACGTCAAGGACCTGCCCAAGAGCATCCTTGGTGTGGACATCAAGAATGACTTCGCGACCGACTACGTGGTCATTCCCGGCAAGGAAAAGGTCCTCGCCAATCTAAGGAAGAAGGCGAAGACCGCCTCGGCGATCTATCTGGCCCCCGACCCGGACCGCGAGGGCGAGGCCATCGCCGCGCACCTGGCCGAAGAGCTGGCCGGAAACGGCGCCAAGGGAAAAAAGAAGAACGGCATCCCCGTCTACCGCGTCACCTTCAACGAGATCACCCAGAAGGCGGTCCGGGAGGCGTTCGAGCACCCTCGGGAGATCGACCGCAATCTGGTGGACGCGCAGCAGACGCGCCGCGTGCTCGATCGCCTGGTCGGGTACCAAGTCTCGCCGCTGCTGTGGGACAAAGTGCGTCGCGGTCTCTCCGCCGGCCGCGTGCAGACCGTGGCGCTGCGGCTCATCGTCGACCGCGACCGCGAGATCAAGGCCTTCCAGAAGAAAGAATACTGGACGCTCGATGCGCACCTGAGCTCGGGCAAGCCGCCGGCGTTCGACGCCTACCTGATCGGCGCCAATCCCGACAAGAACCTGGTCCCGAACGAGGAAGAAGCCAAGCGGATCCAGGCCGCCCTGGAGCGGGCGCAGTGGGTCGTCACCAATGTCGAGAAGAAAGAGCGGCGGCGCAGCGCGACTCCGCCCTTCACCACCAGCAAGCTCCAGCAGGACGCCTCGCGCAAGCTCCGCTTCAGCGTCAAGCGCACCATGATGATCGCCCAGCGGCTTTACGAAGGCGCCGAGCTCGGCGAAGAAGGTTCCGTCGGCCTCATCACCTACATGCGTACCGACTCCACCGCGGTCTCCAAGGATGCCATCGGCGAAGTTCGCGGATACATCACCGGCGAATTCGGGCCACAGTACCTGCCCGAAACGGCGAATGTCTACAAGCAGCGCAAGGAAGCGCAGGCCGCACACGAAGCCATCCGTCCGACCTCGGTGGGGCGCACGCCGGATTCGATCAAGCAGTACCTGAAAGAGGACGAGTACAAGCTCTACAAGCTGATCTGGCAGCGCTTCGTGGCTTCGCAGATAAATCCCGCGGTGTTCGACCAGACCAGCGTGGACATCGAGGCGCGTTCCAATGGCGATAGCTTCCCGTTCCGCGTCACCGGGTCCGTGCTCAAGTTCGACGGTTTCCTGAAGGTTTACGAGGAGGCCAAGGAAGGGAAGGACGAAGAGGACGAGGCGCTCAAGCACAAGCTGCCTGCGCTCGAGGCCGGCCAGAAGCTCACGCTCAAATCGCTCAAGCCGGAGCAGCACTTCACCGAGCCTCCGCCGCGCTACAACGAAGCCTCGCTGGTCAAGGAGCTGGAAGAGCGCGGGATCGGCCGCCCGTCCACCTATGCGACCATCCTGTCCACCATCCAGGAGCGGCAGTACGTGCAGAAGATCGGCGGCAAATTCGTGCCCACCGAGATCGGCCTGGTGGTCACCGACCTGCTGGTCGAGAACTTCAAGGACATCTTCGACGTCAGCTACACCGCGCGTCTCGAAGAAGAACTGGACGAGATCGAGGAAGGCAAGGAGAAGTGGACCGACGCCCTGCGAGAGTTCTACAAGAAATTCGAGAAGGACCTCCGATACGCCGCCAAGCACATGGAGAACATCAAGCGTATGGAGAAGCCCACGGACGAGAAGTGCGAGCGCTGCGGCTCGCCTTTGGTCATCAAGTGGGGCAAGCACGGCTCCTTCTACGCCTGCAGCTCGTACGACAAGGACGACCCCAACACCTGCACCTTCACCAAAGAGAACCCCATCGACCTGCCGGACCTCGACTCGGCCGACATACAGGAGACCACGCAGGAGGAGTACTGTGAGAACTGCGGCCGCGTGATGGTGCTCAAGCGCGGGCGTTTTGGCCAGTTCATGGCCTGCACCGGCTATCCGGATTGCAAGACCACCCGCCGCCTCGACCAGGGCAAGAAGGTCCCGGATATCCCGCTCGACGAGAAGTGCCCGCAGTGCGGGCGCAACCTCATCCTGCGCCATGGGCGCTACGGTGAGTTCACCACCTGCAGCGGCTACCCGGACTGCAAGTGGGTCAAGCAGAACTTCATCGGGATGAAGTGCCCTGTATGCAAGAAGGGCGAACTGGCGGAGAAAAAATCGCGCTTTGGCACGACCTTCTTCGGATGCGACCGCTATCCAAAGTGCAAGTTCACGTCGGCGCACAAGCCGCTCGAGGAACCGTGTCCCAAGTGCGGCTCTGCGTATCTGGTGCTGAAGAATCTCAAATCAGGCCCGGTGATTTCCTGTCCGAACAATAGGGGTGGCGAGGAAAAAACGCGCCGGCGTCGCAAGCCGGAACCGGAATCCACGGTGCAGTGCGATTATTCCCGCCCTGCGCCGCCGGAGATGTTGCCGGCGCGGATAGAGACCAGCCACCCGGAGGCTTCGAATGCCGACTGACCCCACTTCCACCGATGCCCAGATCATCATGCAGCTCTACGATCTCCGCCGCGAGGCCGAGATGCGCAAAGCCCGCAACTGGATCATGGGCGAGTTCTGGCCCAATTCTGTGGACGATCTCCGCCGCATCCTGATGGCCTTTCCCAGCCAGGAGAACAACTGGTACCGGCAGGTGCTCGGATACTGGGATATGGCGGCGTCGTTCGTGGTCCGCGGCGTCCTGAACGCCGATCTGTTCTTCGACAGCTCCGGAGAGATGTATTTCATCTACGCCAAGCTGAAGCCGTTCATCCAGCCGCTGCGACAGGAATTCCAGTCGCCGGAGTTCCTGGCTAACGTCGAAAAGGTGGCCGAGGCGACTCCGGAGACCCGGGAACGCACTGCGCGCCTCCAGGAGCGCATCGCCGCCTTCCGCCAGCGCATGCTGGCCAAGGCCGCGAAGTAGCCCCCGAAGCCGAAGACCAACGGCGCTTCAGGAGATGTATTCCTTGATGTACTCGTCTCTTGTCTGGCTCAGATCCTGCGCCGTGCCGTCGAAGATCACCTTGCATTCCTTCAACAGGAGGAAGCTGGTGTGCACGTCGCGCGTGCTCTTGAATGCCAGCGGACGCATCTCGTTCTTCTCCGTATCAAAGTAGTGCGTCGCCATGGTGAAGGCGTCCTGCAGGCGGTGGGTCACGAGCAGGGCGGTGGTTTTGTACACGTCGCGCTGCTTCACCAGGAGCTCGACAATGGTCGTGGACGTGATCGGGTCGAGACCGCCGGTCGGCGAATCGTAGAAGAGGACCTCGGGCTGGGTGATGATGGCGCGGGCGATGGCCACACGTCGCCGCATGCCCCCCGAGAGTTCCGCCGGAAACATGTTCACCGTGTGTTCCAGCTCGACGAACCGCAACGCCTCTTTCACTCTCCTCTCGATCTCGTCCTCGGGAGCCTCGCCTTCCTCGATCAGCCGGAATGCCACATTCTCCCTGACGGTCAGGGAATCGAAGAGCGCGCTTTCCTGGAACACCATCCCGACCTTGCGCCGCAGCTCGAAGAGTTCCCGCTCCTTCATCTGCGTGACGTCGTAGCCGAGCACGTAGATGTGGCCGCGATCGGGCTTCATCAGGCCCAGAGCGAGCTTGAGGATGGTGGACTTGCCCACACCCGCCACGCCGAACACCGCCTTGGTCTCGCCCCGTGCCACTTCGAAGGACACGCCGTCCAGCACCTGATTCCCTTCGAATTCGATCGCCACGTCGTCGAAGACGACGGCCTTGTGGTGGGTCGGCTGACCGGCGCCGGCCGCTTCCTGGTTGGTCAGCAGTTCGGCCATATCAGTGGGGGAAGAAGACCATCAGCACGCGGGTGACGAAGAAGTCGAGGATCAGGATCATCACGGAAGCCGCCACCACGGCCTGCGTCGTGGACCGGCCAACGCCCTGCGTTCCGCCGGTGGTTGAGAGCCCGTAATAGCAGCCCACGCTGGAGATGATGAACCCGAAGAACACCGGCTTGACCAATCCCATGAGCACGTCGGCGAACACCAGGTTTTGCCAAGCCTGCGACCAATACTGATTCGGATCGAGTCCCAGCATGAAGTACGCCACCATGAATCCGCCCGTCAATCCCACCAGGTCGCTGATGATGGTCAGGAAGAAGAGCATGAAGACGGTGGCCATGACGCGCGGCGTCACCAGCTTGCGGCTCGGATCGGTGCCCAGGGCGCGCATGGCGTCGATCTGCTCGGTCACCTTCATCGACCCGAGCTCGCTGGCCATGCCCGACGAGTTCCGACCCGACACCATCAGTCCGGTCAGCACCGGCCCCAGTTCGCGCACCATGGAGAGCGACACCAGTTGGCCGATCAGCGAGAGGCTGCCGAACCGCTGCAACGTATTGGCCCCCTGCAGCGCCAGCACCGCGCCGGTGAAGAAGCCCGTCAGCACTACGATGGGCAGCGAGCCCACGCCGATCAGGTCGGCCTGCATCAACGTGTCCGCCACGTATCTTGGATGTCCGAAGACGTTGGCGATCGACCGCCATGCCAGCAGGGAATAGTTCTGCACCGCCAGCACCGTCTGCTTGGCATAATCGATGGGCGACAGGAGTTCCATGGGAAGGCCGCACTATAACAGAGCGGGCGGGTTTTGGTCAGCCGCCAATTTCCGTTGATGTCCAGCCTGCAAAGCGAGTCTTGACATCTTCTAGGGCAGGTATTCCTTCGCGATGGGGTTATCCTTCCGCTCGCTGTTCCACACCTCCGCTGCCACCCACCACCGCGTGCCGTCCCAGTAGAGGTCCAGGCTGTTGATGCCCCGGCCGATCACTGGGCCGTCCGGCTTCTCGCGGCTCTCCTACGTGCTCCAGATATGCGCGATGTTGCCGAAGCGGCGTGTCTCGCGATGGACCTCCTGCTCGAAGAAGCCCTTCTTCGCCAGCCAGTCACGGGTGCGCGCCACGTACTGTTCGCGGGCATCACCTCGGCCACCGGCTTGCCGTCCTTCTCGCCCATGGCCACAAACTTCACGCCGGGAACGTAGAGCGTGCGGTCCCGGTCCCAATCGCGCGGCTGGCCCGCCGGCCCGGAGACCACCTCGTAAGATGCCTTGACCACTCCATCGACGGTCGCGACGTCTTCTGGCCGCGGCGCCTTGCCCTGCGTCCAGTCCGATATGCATAGCAGCACAACATCGATCGTAGCTTTCATGCCCCGATCAGAAATCACGACTCGCAAATCACAAATGAAAAGGCCCCTCACCTTCCGGCGAGAGGCCCTGGTAGCCCGGAACCCAGCTAGTCGCGTCCCTTGCGTTTGATCTCGATGTTCAGCCGCTTGATCTTCTGATTGAGAGTGGAGAGCGGGATATGAAAGCGCTCCGCCGCCTCCGTCTGGTTCCAATTGCACTTGTCGAGCATATCCACGATGATGCGCCGCTCGCACTCCTCCATGATGTCGAACAGCGAAGCCTCCGGCCGACCCTCGAAGGCCGGCGCGGCGATCCCCCGCCCGGTGATGCCCGCCGGCAGAAGGTCGGAGGTGACCACCGGCCCCGATGCCAGCACCACTGCCCGCTCGATCACGTTCTCCAGCTCGCGCACGTTCCCCGGCCAGCCGTAGTCGAGCAGCGCACGCAGGGCCTCGGGCGCGATTTTGAGCTCCGGCTTGTCGTTATCCGCGCAGAATTTCTTGAGGAAGTGCTGCACCAGCTGGGGGACGTCTTCGGGGCGCCGGCGCAGCGGGGGCAGTTCGACCGTGATGACATTGAGACGGTAATACAGGTCCTCGCGGAACTTGCCTTCCTGGACCGCCTGGCGCAAGTCCAGATTCGTGGCCGCGAGCACGCGCACGTCCACCTGGACTTCCTGCACACCGCCCAAATGCATGAACTTCCTGTCCTGAAGAACGCGCAGGATCTTGGCCTGGGTGTCCAGGCTCATGGTGCCGATCTCGTCCAGGAAGATGGTGCCCCCGTTGGCCACTTCGAAGAGCCCCTTCTTGGAGGCGACCGCGCTGGTGAACGCGCCTTTGACGTGTCCGAAGAGCGTGGACTCGAGCAGATCCGCCGGCGTGGAACCCGCGTTGACCGGCACGAAGGCGCGGTCCTTGCGCGGCGAGTTCATGTGGATCGCCTTCGCGATCAGCTCCTTGCCCGTGCCGCTCTCGCCCTGGATCAGCACGGTCGAGCGGCTCGGCGCCACCTGCGCCACCAGGTCGAAGACGCGCAGCATGACCTCGCTCCGGCCCACGATGTTCTCGAAGTTGTAGCGCTGTTTCAGGGCGCGCTTGAGCTGGATGATCTCCTCTTCGGCGCGCTTGCGGCCGACGGTGACGCGGACGTCCGCCAGCAGTTTCTCGTTGTCCC